>JAEZBK010000213.1 GCA_023427355.1 Pseudomonadota bacterium | reverse complement strand
GCCCGTGCCCGATAGCTGGCGCGGCAGCCCGGTGCTCTGCGTGGCCGGGCGCGGGCCGCTGGACGAGGCAGCGGGCATCCTGGTCACCGACATGCTGGCGAAATACCAGATCGGGTCGCGGCTGGTGACATCGGACGACACGTCGGCGGCGCGCATCGGCGAGCTGGAAACAGAAGGCGTGCGGCTGATCTGCGTCTCATACCTGGAGCCGGGCACCTTCAAGAATGCGCGCTACCAGGTGCGCCGCCTGCGCAAGGCTGTGCCGGGCGTGCCGGTGATCGCGTTGTTCTGGGGCCTGTCGGACGACAATTCGCGCTATCTCGACAGCATCGAGGCGACGGAGAGCGACATCGTCACCACCGGCCTGAAGGAAACCCTGCGCCACATCATGGCGTTCGCCCGCCGGGCCGACAGCGTGCGGGCACTTTAGATGTTGGTCTGGTCCGGGGGCACGTCGCGCGGCAAGGGCGCGGCGCCCTCGCCTTCCGCGCAGGCCACATTTTCCATCCCCACGCCGTAACAGGTCATCGAGAGAGATCCCAACGCATAGCCGCGCAAAAGTGTCGTTGCGCCATTTCCTTCCGCCGCCAGCCCGGCCGTATAAAGCAGCGGAACAAAATGATCCGGCGTCGGCACCGCCATCCGGAAATCGGGGTGCGCGACGGATTTGAGAATGTCCGCAGGGCTATCCATCATCAACCCGGCCACCATGTCATCGAAGCGATGCGCCCAATCCGCTCCATCATCGGGGCGGCTCCATTCGATGCGCCCCAGATTGTGCACGACATTGCCGCTGGACACGATCATCACCCCCTGGCTGCTCAGCACATGCAGCTTGCGCGCGATGTCCAGGTGATACTGGAGCGGCTTGCGTGCATTGATCGACAGCTGCACCACCGGAACATCGGCCTTGGGGAAGAGATGCGCCAGCACGCTCCAGGTACCGTGATCGAGGCCCCACTGGTCCTCATCGGCCCCCACCCAATCCGGCTTGACCGCCTCGGCCACCTCACCCGCCAGTTCCGGCAGGCCGGGTGCGGGATATTGAAAGGCAAACAGCTCCGGCGGAAATCCATAGAAGTCATGGATCGTGCGCGGGCGCGCCATCGCGGTGACGGCGGTCGCACCGATGAACCAGTGGGCCGACACAACCAGCAGAGCGCGGGGCCGCGGCAAAATCGCGCCCAGCCTGCGCCAGGCACGGGTGTAACCATTGTCGGCAAGGGTGTTCATCGGGCTGCCATGGCCGATGAAAAGCGCGGGCATCAAAGTCATGTCGAACCCCATGCACGGCGGCACCCAGGCAGGAACTGGCGACCCCGGTTGGATTCGAACCAACGACCACCGGCTTAGAAGGCAGGAGCTCTATCCAGCTGAGCTACGGAGTCTCCAGCCGGAACTTACGGCAAAAGCCGTGCAGAAATAAACCCTTGCCCCTCCTCGCCATGGCCACTTTCGGGGCGGCCACGGCGAAAGGACTGGCTAGTACCGATAGCTCAACTGCACGCCCGTCATGCGCGGGGCCAGGGGCACACACTGCAGCACGCCCGAGGTGTTTGGCACGCCGAATGTCCCGTTGGGGGCCGAGTTCAGCACGCCGGTATATTCGGGCATGCAGGCCGCATTGTTGGTGGCGTTGTTCATGAACAGCGCCAGGCTCACATCGTTGCGCAGGAAATCCGCGAACTCCAGCCGCAGGTTCAGCATGCCATAGGCCGAAGTGCGCTGGCTGGGATGATAGTTGCGCATGTCGGCCAGGGTGCGGCCCTGCCAATAGTAATGCACGTTGAAGCGCACATCGCCGGTCGGCAGGTCGAACAGGTTTCGGCCGATATCGAAGGTCAGGAACTGGCTCGTCTGCCAGGCCGGCAGCGGGATCGGCGTGCCCGACAGGTTGGTGACGCCGCTAGGCTGCAGGTAACCGGGCGGCACCAGGAAGGTGTAGTCCGTAAAGCGCGCATCTGTGTAGCTGCCATTGCTGCGGAAGGTCAGCCAGTCATTCAGCAGGAAGGTCAGGTCCCATTCCGCGCCCCAGATGCGGGCGGCCCGGGCATTGAGGGTGATGTTGTCGTTGAAGGTGCCCGTGCAAGAACCGGCATCGAACACGGCCTGGGTGCAGGGCCCGCCGCCGGGCGCGGTGGCCAGCGAGACATTGGGGACGCCCTGCTGTACCTGGATATTGTTATAGACCGTCTGGTAGACGGCAAGATTGGCGCGCACGGGGATGTTGCCGAACGCGAAATCGCTCTTCAGGCCCAGTTCGTAATCCATCACCTCTTCCGGCACGGCAACCTGTGCGGCGATGTTGATGGATTGCGGATTGATCGCGCCCGAACGATAGCCGGTGCGCACCGTGGCATAGGCCAGCGTGCCGTCCCACAGGTCGTGATCGAGCGAAACCGTCCAGGTCGGCTTGGTATAGGTGCGCGTCACGTCCTGCGCGCACTGGGCCAGCGGCAGGATCACGCCATTGGCGTTCGTCATGGCGCAACTGACCGTCTGGCCGTTATAGCTGAGGCCCTCATACGTCACCGGATCGGCGACGAACATGCCGCGCGCGCCATTGCCTGTCTGGGTGTTGGCCAGCGCCAGGGTGGAAGGCGTGCGGATGGTGCGCGTCTCCATGTGCGCAAAACGCTCGTCATGGGTCAGCCGCACGCCGCCGGTCAGGCGCGTGTCGGTCCAGATGTTCCAGGTCGCCTGTGCATAGGCGGCATAGGAAGTGTTCTCCATGCCGTTGTTGCGCGAGTCGGTGATGGTGAGCTGGCGGCCCTGCACCGGGCTGGGCGCGGAACCGGCATTGGGCAGGAACAGGTAGAGCAGCCCGCCGTCATCGGGGCTGGTTTCGTTGAAATAGAACAGGCCCGCCGTCCATTGCAGCGCCCCGGCAAAGCTCGTGCCGTTGAAGGTCAGTTCGCTCTGCCAGGATTCATAGTTGGGGAAATTGAACAGGTAGGTGTTCATCACGAAAGGCTGGCCCCGGCTGATCGCCTGGCCGGTATTGTCCCAGGTGCGGTAGGCACCCATCAGCTTCATGTCCACGCCATCAAAGGCATGGTCGAGCGTGGCCGAATACGTCTGGTAATGGCCCTTGCTCAGGTTGCTGATCGCCTGTTCGGTGCTCCAGAAACCATAGCCCTGCTGGCGGGCGACCGAATTGAGCAGGGTGTTGTAGGTGGCCGGCGACGGATTGGGATTGCTCACGCCCGCCGCATTGGCGTTGAGGTAATAGGGCGCGATGGGATGACCCAAAAGGTCAATGAAGCTGATGCCCGGCGTGTTGGTGCTGGGACAGGTGCCGGGAATATTGCAGATCGAGGCGCGGCCCACCGAAGGCGTGGTGCCCACGAATGTGTCCAGACTGTGATAGGTGACGCCGGTATTGTTCTCGCCGGCAAGGTCGGCGCGCAGCACCAGCTTGGTGTCCTCCGAAGGCTGCCACTTCAGCGAGAACAGCCCCGCCATCTTGGTGCTGCCCATCGCGGCCTGATTGTTGCGCATCCCGCTGGCCGGGTCATAAAAATAGTTGGCGATATAGCCCTTCTGGCTTTCCCAGTTCAGCGCCGCACGGAAGGAGAATTCATCCGTCAGCGGAATATTCACCACGCCCTGCAGGCCTGCCCGGGTGTAATCGCCCGCGGTGGCGCGCAGATAGGCTTCATATTCGCTGCCCGGCTCGCGGCTGCGATACAGCACCGCGCCGCCGGTGGTGTTCTTGCCCACCAGCGTGCCTTGCGGGCCCTTCAGGACCTGCACATTTTCCAGGTCGAACAGCGCCCCGGTCAGGCCCACGGCACGGGCATAATAGACGCCGTCCTTGTACACCGCCGAGGCGGTATCGAACGCCAGCCCCGAATTGCCGCCGCCCGATGGCGCATCGAAATTGCGCTGGCCACGAATGGTGATGTTCAGCGTGTCCTGGCGGAAGCTGGTGGGCGCGATCTGCACCGACGGGGCGGAAAAGCGCAAATCCTCGATGGTGCGGATGTTCAGCCGGTCGAGATCAGCCTGGCTGTAGGCGGTGATCGAGATCGGCACGACCTGGCTGTCCTCGACGCGCTTGCGCGCATCCACCATCACCGTCTCGATGCGGTCATCCATCACCTGCGCATGGGCGCCGCCGGCCATGGCCAGCAGCAATGGAAGGGCCGAACAGCCAAGCCAGCGCGCACGATTGGAAGACATGAAAAACTACTCCCCGGAACCGGCGGAGCCATCGCGGATCACCCGCGCAGCCGCCATTGGCAGCGGCTCTAACTGATTTTCGCAAGGCCCCACAATATCTTGGGGCAAAGGAATTTTTCCCGGCCCGAACGCCTAGTGCGACCAGGGCACCTTGCGATCGAAGCGGAAATTGTCGGAATAGGCCTTCGGCTTCTGCGTGGGCAAATGCGGTTCATAGACCTGGTGCGCGATGCCGTGACGCTGCGCATAGGCCACCGCTTCTTCTGCCGTGTCGAATTCCAGGCAGATCTGCTGGTTCATGTCGCGCGATCCGGTCCAGCCCATCAGCGGATCGATCGTGCGCGGAATTTCCTGCTCATATTCCAGCACCCACGCCTTGGTGCGGGCCTTGCCGGACTGCATGGCGTTCTTCGCCGGGCGATAGATACGGGCGCGCATTTGATTCTTCCCAGGACTGCTCGTGCTGGGACCGAATTAGCGCCATTCCCGATGCGCGGCAAGCCATGGAACCCGCAGGCGTGATCTTGCGGCAAGTTCCCTGGAACATCCCGGCGTTTCAGGGGTTTAGCTTCCACACTCCTAGAAGGAATTTCCCATGCGCTTACTTATCGCGGCCGTCGCCGCGGCCGGACTCATGACCGCTGCCGCCCAGGCCCAGACCCCCGTTCAGGCTCCCGCCCAGTCCGCGCCGCAGAATGCGGCGGTCAAGCCGCCCATGCAGAACAATGCCCCTGCCCCGGTGGCCGGCGCCAACAGCTTCACCGAAGCCCAGGCCAAGTCGCACATCGAGTCCAAGGGTTACAGCCAGGTGTCGGCCCTGCAGAAGGATGCCAACGGCGTGTGGCGCGGCCGTGCGATGAAGGGTGGCCAGCAGGTCGCCGTGAGCCTGGATTACCAGGGCAACGTTCACTAACCGCAGCCCCCAGCGAAAGAGACAGACATGACCAAGACCCTTACGCGCGTCTATGACG
>JAEZBK010000256.1 GCA_023427355.1 Pseudomonadota bacterium | reverse complement strand
GATCAGACCTGGCTTTTCCCATGAGCGGAGCGAATTGGAAAAGCTGGTGCTAGCCGAGCGTCACCAGGCGGGAGCGAGCATCGCCCCTCGACCGCTACGCGATTTCGAAGCGCGGCCAGCCAAAGACTGCGCGCTCAGGAGCCGACCTTGCCCTGCCACATAGGCCAGCACGTGGATTTGCCGGCCGCCTTTTGCGCCGCGTAGAGTTTGTTCTGCGCATCGTCGGCGGTGGCGCCATCCTGATAAGCGGTCACGCCCTTGGCGCCGGCACACCACAGATAGAACTGGTGCGTGCCGGGCGAATAGAAATCGCTGTTGCGGCTGGAGGTGAGGTTGGCCGCGACCGCGACGCCCGCCACAGCCAGGGCGGCGAAGGCCAGCAAACCAAGACAGAGGCGGACAAACTTCATCGGGGCGCAGGGCCATCGGATCGCAGGACGAAGCCTGACATGCGTAGCGCGGGACCGGCAATGTTTATCTGCATTAAGGATTGGACCCCATGCGCGCCGGGGTTTCACCCAGTTCCCGCAGGTGTGCCTCGATCGCCTGCGCCGCTGCTTCCACGGCGGCCCCGTCCCGTCCCCGCGCCACCAATTGCACGCCAAAGCCGCCATCGGCGCGAAAATGGGGGTAGGAACCCAGTGCGACGTCGGAATGGGCCTTCTGGATCGAGGCAAGCCCCGCCGCAACCACGCCTTCGCCGACATCCGCGGCGATTGTGACAGTCTGCACGCGTGCACCTTGCGGCAGGTGTGGGGCCAGGGCTTCGAGCATGGCACGGGCAATCGCGGGAACCCCGGCCAGCACAAAAACATTGCCGATCTGGAATCCGGGCGCAACCGAAACACTGTTCGGGAACAATGCGGCGCCGTGCGGCGGGCGGGCCATGCGGCGCCGCATCTCGTTGAAATCCTCCTTGCCATATCGGGCTTCCAGCAAGGCATAGGCCTGCGGATGATAGCCGATGGGAACATCGAACGCCGCCGCCACCGCATCGGCGGTGATGTCGTCATGTGTCGGCCCGATGCCACCAGTTGTGAAGACAAGATCGTAGCCGGTCCGCAAGGCGTTGAGGGCCGCGACAATCCCTGCCTGCTCGTCGCCCACCACGCGGGCCTCTTTCAAGTCCACGCCACGGGCGGCGAGATAGCGGGCGATATAGTTGGTGTTGGTGTCCTGGGTGCGGCCGGACAGGATCTCGTCGCCGATCACCAGCACGGCGGCCGTCCAGTTTTCGCCATTCTTGGGAACGGATTTGTCCATGATACGCCAGGGGTGTTAAAAGTCCGGCCTTCAGCCTACATTGGTTTTGCGATGACAGTCATTCCCGACAGCGAGATTTTCGAGGCGGCGCGGCAGGCGCATTTCGCCGTGACCCTGCACAAGCCGGAGGATTTCGATGGCATGCGCCGGGCCGGACGCCTGGCTGCCGAGGTGCTGGACATGCTGGTGCCCGAAGTAAAGCCGGGCGTGACCACCGCCTATCTGGACAAGCTGGCCTATGACTATGTGATCGCCCATGGCGGCATCCCGGCCTGCCTGGGCTATCGCGGCTATCGCCATACCACCTGCACCTCGATCAACCATGTGGTCTGCCACGGCATTCCTGCCGACAAACCGCTGCGCGAGGGCGATATCGTCAACATAGACGTCACGGTCATCGTGGATGGCTGGCATGGCGACACCAGCCGCATGTACCCGGTGGGCGAAATCAAGCGCAAAGCCGAACGGCTGATCGAGATCACCTATGAATCCATGATGCGCGGCATCGCGGTGGTGATGCCCGGCGCCACTACCGGCGACATCGGCCATGCCATCCAGTCCTATGCCGAGGGACAGGAAAAATGCGCCGTGGTGCGCGATTTCTGCGGGCATGGGCTGGGGCGCATCTTCCACACCATTCCCAACATCGTGCATTTCGGCAAGCCGGGCGGCGGCATGGCGCTGAAGCCGGGCATGTTCTTCACCATCGAGCCCATGATCAACCTGGGCGGCTATGGCGTGAAGGTGCTGGGCGATGGCTGGACCGCGGTGACGCGCGACCGCTCGCTGTCGGCGCAATTCGAACACTCGGTCGGCGTAACGGAACATGGCGTCGAAATCTTCACCCTCTCGCCCAAGGGCTGGCACAAGCCGCCCTACGTCTGAGGACTCTCCCGACGGTGTTGCTGGCGTTGCCGATGCCGGGGCGATCTTCGCCCCGCAAGCGCCGTTGCCTTCGCCGCATGCCGGACACCGCGAGCGTTTGCGCGACCGCTTCCTGAAAGGCGGGGCGGATGCCATGCCCGATTACGAGTTGCTGGAGCTGGCGCTGTTCGCCGCCGTGCCCCGGCGCGACACCAAACCCCTGGCCAAGGCGCTTCTGGCGCGGTTCGGCAGCTTCGCCGAGGTGATCGCCGCGCCCCATGCACGCCTTGTCGAGAT
The DNA here is from genome assembly GCA_023427355.1 of Pseudomonadota bacterium. GTDB lineage: Bacteria > Pseudomonadota > Alphaproteobacteria > Micropepsales > Micropepsaceae > Rhizomicrobium. Next base: position 4,857 of record JAEZBK010000256.1, on the reverse strand, counting down.
GCAAGGCGTGGGAGATGCCGTCGCCGGGCACCTGAAGATCATAGAAGCCGCGGCACAGCGGCTGGCGAAAACGGCGGTCATGGGGCGGCCGGCGCTATCGTCCTGGGCAGCGCTGCTGGATTATTGCACCGCGGCGATGGCGCGCGGGCAACGGGAGGAATTCCGCGTCCTGTTCCTGGACCGCAAGAATATCCTGATCGCCGATGAAGTGCAGTCGCGCGGCACGATTGACCATACGCCGGTCTATCCGCGCGAGATCGTCAAGCGGGCGCTGGAACTGGGCGCCAGCGCCATTATCCTGGTGCACAACCATCCCTCGGGCGATCCCACGCCATCCAAGGCCGACATAGACATGACGCGCGACATTGTGTTCGCGGCCAAGGCCCTGCACATCACCGTGCACGACCACCTGGTCATCGGCCGCAAGGGCCATGTCAGCTTCAAATCGCTGAACCTGCTTTAGGCCTTACGCCTTGGGGAAGGTGATGTTCCTGACGCCCCAGGCAAGGGTGGCGCGATGATTGTCGGCCTCCGCCTTAAGCTGATCGGCGGGACTGAGGGGGGAGACGATGGGCAGCTTGGTCTGCTTTGCCTTCACCATCGCCATCCAGGCATCGCGTTCGGCCCGCTTGGCCGGCGGGAAGACGCTGTAATACTTGTCGGTCAGAACCGGCACCTTCAACGGATCGCGGGTGATGAGTTCCTCGGTCGCCTGGATCTTCGGATTGTGCTTGCGCACGATCTCGAAGAGCGCCTTCTGGTCGGTGCAGCCGGTGCCAAACACCACTTCCGACAGCAGGAATCCTTCCTCGTAGGGCGCCACGCCCATATCCTTCAGTGACACGGCCTTGGCGTAGGGCGCCAACAGCGTGACCGTGTGGAGCGGCTCTTCCATGAAGGACATGTTGTTGCCCGGATCAATAAGCGAGCCCAGCCATTCGCTCGAAATGCGCTTCAGGAACGCGGCATGGTCATCGGCGGCGCGATCCTTGTGGTTTTCCAGCGCGATGGCGATGCGATGCTTTTCGGCGATCGGCAGCACCTTCTCGATGATGGCGTTGGCGGTGCGTTCCCACTCCTGGTACTGGGCATAGGATGTGTAGCTCTCGTACCGGCGGCCGGTGCCGCCGGGAATGGACCGGCTGACCGCGCGTACGCAGGTCGCGCCCAGCGCCTTGGCGTTGAGCAGCGACTGTTCAAAGGGCGCGGTGTCGCCATCGGGCGTGGCCGGTAGCGCGGCGCTGCCTTCATAATACATGCCCAGTTCATCCAGCTTGGCGCGGATCGCGGGCAGGTTGGTGCTGAAGCCTGCCTGAACGCCACCCGCCCCCAAAGCGCGGCAGGTTTCGACAAAACGGATCGGGTCGTTGCCGATGCCTTCAAAGACGCCGGGCACGCCGCGGCTGTGGGCGCCCATGGCGGCGCTACCGATGCCCAGGGGGGATTTTGGCGGCAACGCATTCTGGGCCAGCGCATCCGCAAAAGCTGCGCTCCAGCCCACAGCCGCCACACCCATCAGAAATTCACGCCGGTTCGTCATTGCTTCCACCCCCATGATGCGGCGGCCTTGGGCGCCGCCTGCTTTGCACAAAGCTTGCGCCCATGTTTTTGACTTGTCGAGAAGGCCGCATTCCTCAGACAAGCCAGACGACCCCCTGGTCATGTGTAAAGGCCTGTTTCGGCGCGGCTTTTGGCTTGCTTGGCGCGGGGGTGCGGCTTTGCTAGAAGCCATCGGCAAAAGCAGGACCAAAGCCCATGATTCCGCGTTATGCCCGCGAACAGATGGTTTCGATCTGGTCGCCAGAGACCAAGTTCCGCATCTGGTTCGAGATCGAGGCCCATGCCACCGACAAGCTGGCCGAACTGGGCGTGGTGCCGAAGGAGGCCGCCGCGAAAATCTGGGAAAAAGGACGCGACGCGACGTTCGATGTGGCGCGGATCGACGAGATCGAACGCGAGGTCAAGCATGACGTCATCGCCTTCCTGACGCATCTGTCGGAAATTGTGGGGCCCGAGGCGCGCTTCGTGCACCAGGGCATGACGTCTTCGGACGTGCTGGACACCTGCCTGAATGTGCAGCTGGTCCGCGCCGCCGACCTGCTGATCGCCGACACCGACGCCCTGCTGGCAGCCCTGAAGAAGCGCGCCATCGAACACAAGATGACGCCGACCATCGGGCGCAGCCATGGCATCCATGCCGAGCCCACGACCTTTGGCGTCAAGCTGGCGACCTATTATGCCGAGTTCACGCGCAACCGCGCCCGCCTGGTGGCGGCGCGCGACGAGGTTGCCACCTGCGCCATCTCGGGCGCGGTGGGCAGCTTCGCCAACATCAATCCCGCCGTCGAAGACTATGTGGCCGGCAAGCTGGGCCTGAAGCCCGAGCCGGTTTCGACGCAGGTGATCCCGCGCGACCGTCACGCCGCCTATTTCGCGGCGCTGGGCGTGGTGGCCTCCTCGCTGGAGCGGCTGGCGGTGGAGATCCGGCACCTGCAGCGCACCGAGGTGCTGGAAGCCGAGGAGTATTTCAGCCCCGGCCAGAAGGGCTCATCGGCCATGCCGCACAAGCGCAATCCGGTTCTGACCGAGAATGTCACCGGGCTGGCGCGCATGGTGCGGTCCTACGCCATTCCCGCCATGGAGAATGTGGCGCTGTGGCATGAGCGCGACATCAGCCATTCCTCGGTGGAGCGCTATATCGGACCCGATGCCACCATCACGCTGGATTTCGCCCTGGCGCGCATGACGGGCGTGGTGGAGAAGCTTGTCGTCTATCCCGAGCGGATGCAGAAGAACCTGGATGCCACCCATGGCCTGGTGCACAGCCAGCGCGTGCTGCTGGCGCTGACCCAGGCCGGCGTTTCCCGCGAGGACAGCTATCGCCTGGTGCAGAAGAACGCCATGCGCGCCTGGAATGGCGAGGGCAATCTGCTGGACCTGCTGAAGGCCGACGCCGACGTGACCAAGGCGCTGAGCCATGACAAGCTCGAAGCCATGTTCGACCTGGGCTATCACCTGAAACAGGTGGACACGATCTTCCAGAGGGTGTTCGGATGAGCCGTTCCGATACCGAAGCCCTGATCCGCAACTATTACAGCGCCTTCAATGCGGGCGATGTGGACGGCTTCCTTGAGCTGCTCAGCGACGATGTCGTGCATGACATCAACCAGGGTGGCCGCGAAAAGGGCAAGAAGGCCTTCGCCAAATTCCTGGAGCGCATGAATCGTTCCTATGAGGAACAGATCGTCGAGATCGTGGTGATGGTGAACGAGGACGGCACCCGTGCCGCCAGCGAATTCATCGTGCTGGGCAAATATCTGAAGACCGACGAAGGCCTGCCGCCCGCCAAGGGCCAGACCTATCGCCTGCCAGCCGGCGCTTTTTTCGAGATCAAGGATGGCAAGGTGGCGCGCATCTCGAACTACTACAATCTCGAGGACTGGCTGCGGCAGGTGAAGAGCTGATGCTGACCATCATGCGCCTGAGCGGGGACGAGATGCGGGCGCGGCTGGACGACCTGGCGCGGCTGCGCATCGCGGTGTTCCGCGCCTGGCCCTACCTCTACAAGGGTAGCATGGATCATGAGCGCGAATACCTGCCGCGCTATGCCGAGGCCCGCACGGGCACGCTGGTGGTGGCGAAGGATGGCGACAAGATCGTCGGCGCGTCCACCGCCCTGGGATTGGACGAAGAAGGGGAGAATGTCCGCGCGCCGTTTGAAGCCGCCGGTATGGACCTGAAGCGCATTTTCTATTTTGGCGAATCCGTCCTGTTGCCCGATTATCGCGGCCAGGGCGTGGGCGTGCGCTTCTTCGAGGAGCGTGAGGCGGCAGCCCGCCAGCATGGCTATGCGCAGACCGCGTTCTGCGGCGTGGTGCGCCCCGACGACCATCCCGCGCGGCCCGCCGATTATCTGCCGCTGGACGATTTCTGGAAAAAGCGCGGCTATGAGAAACGCCCGGAACTGGTTTCGACCTTTTCCTGGAAGGATATCGGCAACGCCGCGGAGACCGACAAGCCGATGGTCTATTGGATGAAAACGCTTTGAAGATCGCCGTCGCGCAATACCCGATCGGGCGTTTCGCGGATTTCGCCGCCTGGCAGGCCAACGCGGCGCAATGGGTCGGCGATGGCGCATCAACCGGCGCGGCCCTGCTGGTCTTTCCCGAATATGGCGCGATGGAACTGACCTCGCTGCTGCCGCCGGAATTGCAGGCGGACCTGAAGGGGCAAATTCCGGCATTGGGCCGCTTTCACGATAGCTTTGTTGCCGTCTATGCAGACCTGGCGCGCAGGCATGGCGTGCACATCGTCGCGCCCAGCCTGCCGGTCGAGGTTGACGGCGTGATACGCAACCGCGCCTGGCTGCTATCGCCATCCGGTGCGATGGACCATCAGGACAAGCGCCAAATGACGCGCTTCGAGAATGAGCAATGGGGCGTCGCCAAGGGCGAGGCGCTCAAGGTGTTCGACATCGGTGCGGCGAAGATCGGCATCGCCATCTGCTATGACATCGAATTCCCGCTGATTGCCCATGCGATGAGCCAGGCCGGCGCCGATCTGATCCTGGCGCCAAGCTGCACCGACACCATGGCGGGGGCAAACCGCGTGCATGTGGGGGCACGGGCGCGGGCATTGGAAAACCAGATTTATGTCGCGTTGGCGCCCACGGTGGGCGAGGCGCCCTGGTCGCCCGCGGTGGACGAGAATCATGGCTGGGCGGCGGTCTATGCCACCCCGGACCGGGGCTTTCCCGACGACGGGGTGCTGGCGAAGGGCGCGTTGGACAGGCCCGGCTGGATCACGGCAGACCTGGATTTTGAAAGGCTGGCCGCGGCGCGTGAGACGGCCCAGGTC
>JAEZBK010000167.1 GCA_023427355.1 Pseudomonadota bacterium | reverse complement strand
GTCATCACCGGCACCATCAAGGCCAACTTCCCGACCCGCATCTCCTTCCAGGTGACCAGCAAGATCGACAGCCGCACCATCCTGGGCGAGCAGGGCGCCGAACAATTGCTGGGCCAGGGCGACATGCTCTACATGGCGGCGGGCGGGCGCATCCGCCGCGTCCACGGCCCCTTCGTGTCGGACCATGAGGTCGAAGACGTGGTGCGCTTCCTCAAGAGCCAGGGCACGCCGGAATATCTCGACGCCATCACCGAAGAGCCGGATGAAGACGGCGAAGGCGATCCCTACGCCCAGTTCGGCCAGGGCAATGGCGAGTCGGGCGACGACCTGTACGACAAGGCGCTGGCCGTGGTGGCGCGCGATCGCAAGGCCTCGACCAGCTATATCCAGCGCCGCCTGCAGATCGGCTACAACCGCGCCGCGACACTCATCGAACGCATGGAGAATGAGGGCGTGGTCTCGGCACCCAACCACAAAGGGGCGCGCGAAGTGCTTCTGCCGGATCACAACGACCGGTAAGCACACGCTCCGCGCCAAACAAAAAAGCCCCGCTCCTGCGAGCGGGGCTTTTCGCATTTCAGACCTTCAAGACTCAGTTCGCCGCGAAGCAGTAGAACTTGCCCGACCCGCCGGTGGCGACAAGCTGCGCCTGGGTGCAGCCGGTCGAACCATGCGCGGTGTTCCACGAGGTGAAGTTGCGGTTGTTGTTGGGGCCCTGGCGGTCGTGATGGCCGAGCAGCGCCGAACCTTCCGAATTGCTGGTCCAGTTGCGGCAGGTGGTGTCCGCGCCCTGGCCGCCGACCTGGATGTAGCGGCCCGCGGTGTCCGAACCGGTCAGGATGTCATGCTCGTTCGGCGTATCGCCGCGGCCATTGACGACATTGCCCTTCTCATCGAGCAGGTTGGCCTTGGTCAGGTTGCCGTTCTTCAGGTCGTGCAGGTGATCCACAGTGTTGGCGATCAGGACGCCCTTGGAATTGTGCCAGGGGCCATTGCCGATGCGGTCACGCGCGTCCACGCCCGCCACCTGGCCGGCATTGGTGGTGGACAGATAGGCCTTCCAGTTGGTCTTGGTCGAACCCGCCGCCTTGGCCAGCGCCGCGCAATGCGCGTCCGCGCCTTCCAGGCCGCCCAGGTTGCCGCCATCGCCCTTGCCGACGCTGGTGATGAAGAAGCTCATATTGGCGTTGGCCGCGGTGCCCTGCGCCTGCACGGCGACGATGCTGCCGGTGATCCCGGCCACCAGGCCCAGCGTCATGAGTGAAGTGGTGATGCGCTTCATGGAAAACTCCCCGATTGGTCAATTATGGACGGAATGTAACGCTGCAATCTGGCCAGCGATCAAGGCTATTTCCGGGCATGGAGCCCCGGCGGCGGTGCAAGCTGTTTCCCCGGTCCGCCCCCCGGACCATGGGGCGCGGACCACCGCTTCGGTGCCCGGCACCCGGCCTTTCTGCTAGGCTGGGCGCGCAAACGGGAGGCGGCATGTCCTACATCAACAAGTCCCTGGGCGATGGCGAGACCGTCATCCTGCGGGCCCGCTTCCACTGGCTCTATGATTTCGCGCTGTGGGGCAGCGTGCTGGTGCCCGGCATCCTGCTGCTGTGGTTCCTGGGCCGGGTGCGCCGGGCGCCCATGCCCTTCGCGCTGGATGACTGGAACACCTGGGTTCTGTTCCTGCTGGGGGCAGGCTTCCTGATCTGCCTCATCAACGCGATCTGGATGCTGCTGAACAAATGGGCCACCGAAGTGGGCGTCACCAGCCACCGCTTTGTCGAGAAATATGGAATCTTCACCCTGCGCAGCAACGAGATCGCCGTGCCCAATATCGAGGGCGTGCAGGTGAACCAGTCCGTGCCGGGCCGCATCTTCAATTACGGCAAGGTGCGGATCGAGGGCACGGGCGACGATTCCGTCCTGACCCCCACCATCGCCGATCCCATCGGCTTTGTCCGCGCCATCCAGACCGCCAAGGAACACATGTTGCAGCGGCTGAAGGCGCGCGAGCCTGGACCCGAAGGAACCGGACCGGGCCCGGTCGCCTAGACCGCCTCGGCCAGGTCCAGCGGCAGGGCCTTGTTGAAGATCACCGTCACGCGCGTCCCCTGGCCGGGCTCGCTGGCGATGGTGATGTCGGCGCCATGCAGGTCGGCCAGGGCGCGGGTCAGCGACAGGCCAAGGCCCGTGCCCTCATAGCGGCGCTCCAGCCGGTTATCCACCTGGCCAAAGGGCTGGAAGGCGATCTCGATGTCTTCGGCGCGCATGCCGATGCCGGTGTCGCCCACCGTCACCGCCAGCGTGTCGGCGCCCTGTGTCACCGCCAGCGAGACGGCCCCACCCTTGCCGGTAAACTTCACGGCATTGGACAGCAGGTTGAGAAAGATCTGCCGCAGCTTGGCGGGCTCGCCCGTCACCGGCAGATCGCCTTCGGGCGCGTCCAGCGACAAGGACAGCCCGGCGGCGGCGCATTGCTCGCGGACCATGGCGGCGCAATCCTCCAGGATGGCGCGCATGTCCACCACCTGGGGGCGGAAGGCCATGCGGCCGGATTCGCTTTTCACCAGGTCCAGCACATCGTTGATCACCGCCAGCAGGTGGCGGCCTGAACGCAGGATGTCGCCCGAATAGTCGAGATAGCGGTCATTGCCCAGCGTGCCGAACAACTGGCCGGTGATGATCTCCGAAAATCCGATAATGGCATTCAGCGGCGTGCGCAGCTCGTGGCTCATATTGGCGAGGAAGCGTGTCTTGGCGGCGCTGGCGGCCTCGGCCTGCTGCATGGCGGTGCGCAGGGCTTCCTCGCGCTCCTTGACGATGGTGAAGTCCGAGAAGAACAGGATGGTGCCGCCTTCCGACGTGGTGCTGCCGGTCAGGCGCAGCCAGCGTCCGCAGGCCAGATGCAGCTCGGCATGGCCGCTCAGGTCCACGCTCTGCAAGGGCCCGGGCGCAAGCCGCGAATGGATGGCAGCCAGCGCCACCTCGAAGCTGGTGCCGGTGACCAGGACATCGTCCAGCCCCGTGAAGAAGCGGCGCAGGGATGAATTTGCCAGGGCGATGACGCCATCGGGGCTCACCAGCATGACGCCTTCATGCGATGTCTCCAGCGCATCGGTCAGGCGGCTTTCGGCCGACAGGCGCATGGCCGTCTCGCGCGCCATCATGTCCTGGATGGACGACTGCATCACCGTCATGGATTTCAGCAGCACGCCCGTCTCGTCCCGCCCGCCTTGCGGGATCTGTGTCTGCAGTTCGCCGCCGGCAATGCGGTCGGCGACGGCGGCCGCCGCCGAAAGCGGCCGCACGATGCGCCGCCGCAGGTGCCAGGTGATCGCGCCCGCCAGCAACAGGGCCAGCAGCGTGACGCCGCCCACCGCGTATTTGTAGCGTTCGATATAGGTGACGGCCTGCCGGCGATCGAAAAAGGAATTGCCGGTGTTGAACTCGATCAGCAGGTCGAAGGCTTCGTTGATCTGCGCTTCCAGGGCCCGCAGTGACCCGGCATCGCCCTTCGCCCGCAAGTCGCGCCAGCGCGCAACCAGGGGGGCGATCCGGCCGATGGCACCCTGCTCGTCGGCATGCAGGCTGCGTTCGGCGGCGACAGCCAGGTCGCCCTCGAAACCTTCATAGAGATCCTCGATTTCGGCCGCCAGTTCCGCGCGCACAGTCGCAGTGGGTGCATGTTCGAAGCGCAGTTCGGCAAGCTGCATCTGGACGAAGCGGTTGTGCGCGGCGCGGGCATAGCTGATCGCCATCAGCGGCCGGTCGAAGGTGTTGATGGCGATCTGTCCGGCCGATGACAACACGCCATAGCCCGCAAGGCCCACAAGGCCGATAATGGCGCTCATGAGCACGAATGCGCCGAAGATACGCGCGCCGATGCTGCGCTTCACGATCACGAAAAACCCGGTCACTGACGGGGCGATGATGCCGGACGCAGGGTTTCCGCCGGATTAAGCTTATCGCCGCCGGTGGCGCCAAGACATGGAAACAGAAGGGAAATTCCCCGCTGCCACACGCGCAGGATGCAGGGTGTGGGTTACTTCACCCGCACCACCAGCTTCATCTTGGGATGGATATGGCACTTCACCTCGAAGGTGCCGCCATTGGCGAAGCGTTCGGTCAGGGTTTCGCCCGGCCGCTTGCCATCGGAATCGAACAGGCCGTCCACATACATCTGGTGCACGAACTCGTCCTGGTTGGTGAAGGTCAGCGAGTCGCCGCGCGCGATCTCGATCTGCGATGGGATGAAGCGGCGGTTCTTCTGCTGGATGACATGATTGCCCTGCGCCGAGGCCGCCAGCGGCAGCAGCGCGATGCCCAGGAGCAGGAGCGGTATCGTCTTCATTGGCTCACCACCTGCGGCCGCATCGGGGCCAGCCGCGCCAGGAAGCGGTTCTGCACCGCAAAGGGCAGCCCCACCCGATCCATGGCGATCTGCAGATCTTCGACCAGCACATTGAAGTCAAAGCCCTTGAGCTTCAGGCCCTTGTGCGCCTCGACCATGTTGAGGCCCTGATAGTCGCAAGGCCCGCCCGCCACCTGGCAGAACTGGTCCTTCAACTGCGTGCGCAGGCGCTCGATGTTGGATTCCGCGAAGATGACGGCGATGCGCGGATCGGCCAGGTAGACAT
>JAEZBK010000145.1 GCA_023427355.1 Pseudomonadota bacterium | reverse complement strand
GCGAGCGCGCGGCTGGGCACATCGCGGCCCACCGTGAAACGATCTTCGGCCTCGCGCGCGCGCCAGGTTTCCAGCAACAGCCGCGCGCCGCGATGCACGGGCGCGGGCCGCAGCGTGTGGGTTTGCGTCACGATGGGCGCATGGCGCGCCGGGGCGCACCAGGAAAGACCGAGAGCCTGCATTTCTTGTCCTTGCTTGTGAGGACAGCGCACGCCCCCGGCGCACGAGCAGCTATCGTTGTGCTGCGTTATACCCACTGCGGGTTGTGGCGAATTTAAAACTTGCCCGAATGTTTGAGGGGCATTTCGCTAAAATATGAAGCACTTGCTTGACTTGGAGCCGCGCGGGGGCGTACCCCGGCCGGCCTTCTCCCCAAGGGTTTGCCTGAGTTTTCGCAGATGAATGAGCACAGCCCCCTGGACCTCGGCGACGCCAGCCTCCCCATAGGAGCAGACCAGCGCGGCGCGTGGTGGCTGGAAACCAAGGCGTTGGCGCGGCTGGCGGCACCGCTGGCGGCAACGCAACTGGCGCAGATGCTGATCCTGGCGACCGACACCTTCCTGCTGGGTCATCTGAGCAAGGATGCGCTGGCCGCCGCAGCGCTGGCCAGCAACCTGTATTTCATGGTGTGGCTGGTGGGCATCGGCCCGGCCACTGCCGTCACCGCAATGATCGCGCATTTTCGCGGCGCCAACGAGAATGACCTGGCGGGCGTGCGCAATGCCGTGCGCATGGGCTGTTGGGCGATCATCCTGTTGTCGCCCTTGCTGCTGTCGGTGCTGCTGTTCACGGAGGACGTCCTGCTGCTGATCGGCCAGCAGCAGGTGCTGGCGGAACATGCCGGGGTGTTCATGTCGGCCCTGATGTGGAGCCTGGTGCCCAGCCTGGGCTTCCAGGTGCTGCGCAATTTCTGCACGGCGGTGGACAAGCCCATCGTGCCGCTGATCGTGTCGGGCGTGACGGTGCTGTGCAACGCCGCGCTGGGTTATGCCCTGATCTTCGGCCATTTCGGCCTGCCCCGGCTGGAACTGTTCGGCTCGGGCCTGGGCAGCACCATCGCGCACCTGATCGGGTTCTTCGTGCTGCTGGCCTTTTGCCTGATGCAACCGGCACTGAACCGCTATCGCATCCTGCTGCGCTTCGCCCGGCCGCACTGGGATCATCTGCGCGAGGTTTTCACCCTGGGCATGCCCATCGGCCTGACCATGATGTTCGAGGTGGCGCTGTTCACCGCCGCCGCCTTCACCATGGGCCTGTTCGGCGCCGACATGCTGGCGGCGCACCAGATCGCCATCACGGTCCCTGCGCTGAGTTTCATGGTGCCCATGGGCATCGGCATGGCGGCGACGGTGCGGGTCGGACTTGCGGCAGGCGCCGGCGACATGGTGGGCGCGCGGCGCGCCGGCTGGCTGGCAATGGGCATGTCGGGCATCTTCATGCTGGCAAGTTCGGTCGTGCTGATGCTGTTTCCCCATGAAATCGCGGCGCTGTGGTTGCCTGCGACGGATGAGAACATGGCCGTGCTGGCGCTGGCAGGCAGCTTCCTGATCGTGGCCGCGCTGTTCCAGATCGCCGATGGACTTCAGGTCGCCGCCGCGATGAGCCTGCGCGGGCTCAAGGATGCCCGCGTGCCCATGTGGATCGCCGCCGCCAGCTATTGGGGCGTCGGCTTCACGGTGGGACTGTGGCTGGCCTTCGGCCAGGGCATGCAGGGACTGGGCGTGTGGTATGGCCTGGCGCTGGGGCTGTTCATGGCGGCGGTGGCGCTGATGTGGCGCTTCCACGCCCTTTCAAAGCAACCCGCGCCCCAGATACAGCAGCAGGAAGAATAGCAGCCCGGTCATCGCCAGAAGGCCCAGGCGGATGGGCCGGGCGCGGCGTTCCTGCGCGGCGGCAATGAGCAGCGCGGTTTCAGGATGCAGGCGCACGCCGCCCTGCGCCATCATGCGCGACAATTCCTCGGCATTGCGCACCAGTTGCGGCAGGTCGTCGGCCAGGCGGCCCAGCGCGGAGAAGCCCTCGGCGGCACGTGCCAGCCGGGCTTCGGGGCCCAGATTTTCGGTAACCCAGCGTTCGGCCACCGGACGGGAGGCTTCCCAGATATCGAAATCGGGGTCGAGGCCGCGCGCCACACCTTCCACCACCACCATGGTTTTCTGCAGCAGCACCAATGGCGGCTGGGCCTGCATGTCGAAGCGGCGCGTGGTTTCGAACAACTGGCCCAGGAGCTGCGCGATGGAGATGTCCCTTGCGCGCTTGCCGAAGATCGGCTCGCCGATGGCGCGCAACGCCTGGGCGAAAGTCTCTATCGGATGCTGCGGCGGCACGAAGGCCATGTCGTAATGCAGTTGCGCGATCCTGAGGTAATCGCGCGCCAGGAAGCCGGCCAGCGTCCCGGCCATGAAGCGGCGCAAGGCGGGCTCCAGCCGGCCCATGATGCCGAAATCCACCGCCACCAGACGGCCCTGCGCATCCACGAACAGGTTTCCCGGATGCAGGTCGGCATGGAAGAAGCCGTCGCGCAGCGCCTGGGTGAGAAAACTGCGCACCAGGACCAGCGCGATGCGGCGGGGATCATGTCCGCCAGCAGCCAGCGCGGCAGGGTCACGTATCGGCGTACCATCGATCCATTCGGTGGTCAGCACCGCGCCGGAGGTGCGGGCCCAGTCCACATGGGGCACACGAAAGTCTGTGTCGGCGCGGGTGCGTTCATAGAGTTCGGAAGCGGCCGCCGCTTCCATGCGCAGGTCCAGTTCCAGCGCCACCGAGACGGCCAGGGTTTCCTTGATCGCGTGGAAGCGCAGGCGGCGTGCCTCCACCGACACGCGTTCGGCCAGACGCGCGAAGAGATCGAGCGCCGCCAGGTCGCGGGCTAATTTTTCCCGCACGCCAGGGCGCAGCACCTTCACGG
>JAEZBK010000122.1 GCA_023427355.1 Pseudomonadota bacterium | reverse complement strand
GGTCCACGCTATGGACCGTGACCACCTGCAGGCCGCGTTGGGAATCTGCGAGATCGCACACAATGGTCGTGCCCGGCGGAACCTCGGCATGGCCGACCGCCTGCAACGCGGACGCATGGCAGAAGGCATCGCCGCCATTGTCCAGGGTGATGAATCCATACCCCTTGGTGCCGTTGAACCACTTCACCTTGCCCTTCGCGGATGCCTGCGCGATCGAGCGGGAACCTTCATTGCCGAAATGTGCCATGCGACTGACGTATGTGCCTCAGCCGGATACCCCCAAAAACGCCTCCCGGCCGGCTGCCGCGAGAGACGTCCGGCGCAATGATGACTACAGAAACCGGCTTCCCGCAAGCGAGGTTAAGACCTGTGACCGATGCTGCGGCGCAGCAAGAAGGTTGACTTTTCGGGCAAATGCGCCGATACCCTGTCCATCCGCAGCGCCCGCACAAGGCGGCCTCGCCGTCCCAACGCGCGGAATTGAACCACTCCCGTGACCTTCCAATGTGCGTGGAAGACGGCAACCAGCCGTTTCCGCTCGCTTTTTTGGCGCGCGCCCGGTTTTGAAGGATTCTGTTTTGTCTGACGTGACGTTTGCCGGGCTTGGCGTTGCCGAGCCCATCCTGCGCGCTCTTGCCCAGGAAAATTACACCACCCCCACCCCCATCCAGACCCGCGCCATCCCGGCGCTGCTGGCGGGCCGCGACCTGTTGGGCATCGCCCAGACCGGCACCGGCAAGACGGCGGCCTTCGGCCTGCCCCTGCTGCAAAAGCTGTCCATCGGCCATGTCCCGCCCGGCCCCAAGCAGGCCAAGGCGCTGATCCTGGCGCCCACCCGCGAACTGGCCGTGCAGATCGAGGAAAGTCTGCGCGCCTATGGCCGCTTCCTCAACCTGAAGCGCGCCGTGATCCTGGGCGGCGTCAATGCCAACACCCAGATCAACACCATGAAGAACGGCGTCGATATCGTCGTCGCCACGCCGGGCCGCCTGCTCGACCTGGTGCAGCAGAAGATGATCCGCCTCGATGCCGTCCAGGCGCTCATCATCGACGAAGCCGACCGCATGTTCGACATGGGCTTCATCCGCGATGTGCGCAAGATCGTCGCCTACCTGCCGAAGGAACGCCAGTCGATGCTCTTCTCGGCCACCATGCCTGACGATGTCGTCAAGCTGGTGGGCGATGTGCTGAAGAACCCGGAGCGCATCGAAGTCGCGCCCCAGTCCAAGACCGCCGATCGCGTCGCCCAGAGCCTCTACTATGTTCCCATGCCGCAGAAGCGCCAGCTCCTCAGCCACCTGCTGAACGATGTCTCGCTCAACCGCGTCATCGTCTTCACCCGCACCAAGCATGGCGCCAACCGCGTCGCCGAACACCTGTCCAAGACCGGCGTCGCCTCCGAAGCCATCCACGGCAACAAGTCGCAGAATGCCCGCCAGCGCGCGCTGGAGAATTTCCGCTCCGGCAAGGCCCGCGTCCTGGTGGCGACCGACATTGCCGCGCGCGGCATCGACATCGATCACATCACCCATGTGATCAACTATGAACTGCCGCAGGAACCGGAATCCTATGTCCACCGCATCGGCCGCACGGCCCGCGCGGGCGGCGAAGGCATCGCCATCAGCTTCTGCGACGCCTCCGAGCGCACGCTGCTGCGCGATATCGAACGCGTCATCCGCATGAAGATCGAGGTGGTCGCCCACGACCTGCCCGACCTGACGCCCGAACAGATCAAGGCGGCCGAAGACCGCCGCCCGCCCCACGGCCATCGCCATGGGGGCAAGCCGCAGGGCAAGCCCGGCGGCGGGCGCGGTCATGGCGGCCGTGGTCATGGCGGCGGCGGCGGCGGCGGCGAGAATGCCGGCAATCCCCACGCCCCCAAGAAACGCAATGGCTCGCGTCCGCACTGGAAGCGCGGCAAGGACAAGGCGCGCAGCGGCGGCAGCGCGGCCTAAGTCTGCGCGGGATTTCTCATCATCCTCACCCTGAGCCCGTCAAAGGGTGAGGATGTGCGTGTCTGCGCGAAGGTTGGGCAAATGCAAATCTACGTCGATGGCGACGCCTGCCCGGTAAAGGCCGAGGTCGAGAAAGTCGCCGCCCGTCACGGCCTTGCTGTCACCATCGTCAGCAATGGCGGCTTGCGCCCCTCCGCCAATCCCCTGATGCGGCATGTCGTGGTTCCCGAAGGGGCCGACGCCGCCGATGACTGGATCGTCGAAAATATCGCAGGCGGCGACATCTGCATCACCGCCGACATTCCGCTGGCCTCGCGCTGCCTGGAAAAAACCGCGCGCGTGCTCGCCCCCAATGGCAAGCCCTTCACCCCCGAAGGCATCGGCATGGCGCTGGGCATGCGCGAACTCAGCCGCCACCTGCGGGAACTGACGCCTGGCGGCCAGACCCATCATGCCGGCTTCGCAAAACAGGATCGCTCCCGCTTCCTGGGCGAACTGGAAAACATGATCCAGGCCTTGAAACGGGGCCGCTGACACCTGTCATGGCCCGCCTGCGCGCGGGCCGTCCCCGTCACCAGACCGGCATTTGCGTGTTATCATTGGGCATGTCCGATCCCTTCCGCCTGCCCATCGCCGGAACGCTCGAAAATCACTTTGCCCGCCTGGGCGGCGATTTCTTCACCGCCATGCCTGCGGAACAGGTCGGCGTGCGCCCGCAGCTTCTGCACGCCAACCCGGCCGCCGCCACGCTGATCGACCTGGATCCGGCGGTCTTCACCGATCCGCGCTTCACCGCCGCCATGGCCGGGCGCATTCCGCTGGAAGGCTTCACGTCGCTGGCGATGGTCTATTCGGGTCATCAGTTCGGCGTCTGGGCGGGCCAGCTCGGCGATGGCCGCGCTCTTCTGATCGGCCAGGTGCGCAACGCCAGGGGCGAATTGTGGGACATCCAGCTCAAGGGCGCGGGGCGCACGCCCTATTCGCGCTTCGGCGATGGCCGGGCGGTGTTGCGCTCCTCCATCCGCGAATATCTGTGCAGCGCGGCCATGGCGGGCCTTGGCATTCCCACCAGCCGCGCCCTGTCGCTGGTGGCGACCAACGAAGCGGTCATGCGCGAAAAGCCCGAACCGGGCGCGGTGATCGCGCGCATGGCGCCGTCCCATGTCCGCTTCGGCCATTTCGAGCATTTCCATCACGCGGGCAAGACCGATCAGGTCCGCGCGCTGATGGATCACGTCATCGCCGAACACATGCCCGGCCTTTCCCATGCCGCCTTCTATGGCGAGGTGGTGCGCCGCACCGCCGTCATGGTCGCGCACTGGCAGGCCGTGGGCTTCGCCCATGGCGTGATGAACACCGACAATATGTCCATCCTGGGCCTGACGCTGGACTATGGTCCCTTCGGCTTCCTGGATGCCTATGATCCCGGCTTCATCTGCAATCACACCGACCAGCAGGGGCGTTACGCCGTCATCAACCAGCCGGGCATCGCCCACTGGAACCTGCGCGCGCTGGCGGTGGCGCTGTCGCGGGTCGTGCCCGCCCAGGCGCTGGTCACCGAACTGGACAGGTTCGAGGAATATTTCTCCGGTCACTATCGCACCCTGATGCGCGCCAAGCTCGGATTGTCGCGCGAAGAGGAAGGCGACGACCGGCTGATCGGCGAATTGCTGGCGCTGATGGCGCAGGGCAGGGCGGACTACACGCTCACCTTCCGCGGCTTGTCGTCTGGCATGGGGCCGCAGGCGGGGGATGCCTGGCTGGATCGGTTCGGTCCGGTGCGCACGGACGCCGCCGCCTGGCTCTCACGCTGGCAGGCGCGCACGCAAGGCGAAGACCTTTCGGGGATGAACCGCGCCAATCCGAAATATGTCCTGCGCAACTGGGTGGCAGAAACCGTGATCCGCGCGGCGGAGGATCATGGCGATCTGGCCCCGCTCACCTGCGTCTTCGCCCTGATGCAGGCCCCGTATGACGAACATCCCGGCGACGCGATGTACGCCGCCCCGCCGCCGCCAGACCTGTGCGGCCTGGAAGTGAGTTGTTCGTCCTAGGCCTTGCCGGTCAGCTCCCCGGCCAGCTGGCACAGCCGGTCCAGGTTGAACGGCTTGTGCAGGGTCTGGATGTCCTTCAGCGCCGCCACCTGCGGCGGCGGATCCTGGGCATAGCCGGTCATCAGCAGCACCTTCAGGTCGGGGCGGAAGGCCCGCCCGGCCTGCACCAGCGCATAGCCGTCCATGCGCGGCATCTTGATGTCCGACACCAGCAGCCCGATCTGCGGATTGGCCTTCAGCAGCGCCAGCGCTTCCTCGCCATCGCCCGCCTGGAACACGGTGAAGCCCGCATCCTCCAGCATCTCCACCGCGATGATGCGCAGCATGGCTTCGTCCTCGGCGACCAGTATCTGGCTCATGCGGGGGCCTCCTCCGTACGGGGCATGTAAAGCGTGATTTCGGTGCCCTTGCCGGGCGCACTGTTGATGACGAGATGTCCGCCCGACTGGCGCACGAAGCCGAAGGTCATGGATAACCCCAACCCCGTGCCCTTGCCCAGCGGCTTGGTGGTGAAGAAAGGATCGACCGCGCGCTGCCGCGTCTCCTCATCCATGCCGATGCCGGTATCGCGCAGGGTCAGCGCCACATAGTCCCCCGGCGTGAAATCCGCCGCATCGCCGGGTGCGTCCACCATGTAGCGGTCCTGCGTCGCGACGTGCAGCGTGCCGCCGCCGGGCATGGCGTCGCGCGCATTGATCGCCAGGTTCAGGATCACATTCTCCATCTGGTTGACGTCGCACTTCGACCACCAGCGGGAGCCGAGCTGCGTTTCCACCACCACCGTGTCGCCCACCGAATGTTGCAGGAGCTGGCCCATATTCTCCACCAGCGCCGACAGTTGCACCGGCACCGGCGACAGGGGTTGGCGGCGGGAAAAGGCCAGGATGCGCTGCGTCAGCGCCGCGGCGCGGTCCAGCGCCTCCTCGGCGGCGCCGATATACTGCACCGGCTGGTCGGTGGCGGGCACAAGCCGCTTGCGCAGCAGGCGCAAATTGCCCTTCACGATCATGATGAGGTTGTTGAAGTCGTGCGCGATGCCGCCCGACAATTGGCCCACGGCCTCCATCTTGTGCGCCTGGCGCAGGGCTTCCTCGGTGCGGGCGCGTTCGGCCATCTCGGCCTGCAACCGCTCATTCACGCGGGCCAGCTGGGTGGCGCGGCGCGACAGCGCATTCTGGCTCACCGCCAGCACGATGATGACCAGGGCGCCCATCGTCACCAGCAGGATCAGCCCGGCATAGCGCGCCATGCGCCGGCCAAAGGGCTCGGCGGCGGCGCGCACGAACACCATGCCCAGCCGGTTGCCGTTCTGCATCACCGGATGGGCGATCTCGATCCGTCCCCGGGTGATGGTGCCGTCGCCATCGGGGATCTGCGGCAGCGACTGGCCTTCGCGGGTGAAGCCGGCGATCCGCCGTCCGTCATCGTCATAGACGCCCGCCGCCAGCAATTGCGGATTGACCGTCAGGGCCTCGACGAATTCCTGCGCCGCCTTGGCGTCGTCGAACGCCACCGCGCCGGCCACGCTGGCCGCCAGGATGTTGGCCTGCTCGCTGACGCTCTTGATCTGCTGGTCGGAATACAGCCGGTCCTCATAGCGGGCCATCAGCACCCCGGCCGCCAGCAGGAACAGCGCCGCGGCCATGGCGATGAAGGCGGGCAGGTTGAAGCGCGTGCGGCGGTTCATCGCGGCCCCCGCTTCACGGTGCGCGCCAGGGCCAGCAGCTTGGAGCTGATGACCAGCCCCGCCTGCTGCGCGCGCTCTTCATCGATGTCGAAGCGCAAATTGTCGCCCACCCGCACAAAGGCGATGATGCCGCGCACCGGCAATCCGGCATCGGTCACGGTGAGCACCGGGCGCGAAGCCGCACCGGCCAGCGCCGTTTCCGCCGCCGCCGCGTCGCCGGTGAAAAGAATATGGCATGCGGCCTGCGCATCGGGGGCGGGCAGGCGGCGCACCGTCATCGGGTGCTCGCGGTCCTTCTGGCCCTGGACGGCGCGGTCCAGGTTTCCGCCCAGCGGGTCGGCGCCCACCACGCAGATCACCAAAGGCGCCGACGGGCTGTCGAAGGCCCCGGCGGGCCAGTCCACGAAGGGCGCGAATTTGGAGAGATAGGCCGCCTTGACCGTCGGCTCCAGCGAGGGCTGGGCGAGGACGTCGCGCATGGGCGGCAGCAAGGCGGCCAGAGCGGCCAGCCCGCAAGCGATGCCGGTTTTGACAACAGCCTTCACACAAAGCCCCATGCGGACAGCGGGATACACCCGTCCTTGGGCAGGGAAACGCCGCCGCTCCCTGAAAGTTCCCGGGCCTTGCCGCCGCCCGGCCCTCCGGGAACCGGGGCGCAAGCGGCGCTTTTCCTTACGCAACCCCCTGGTCCACCCGCTTGACCGCCCTCGATGACAGTCCCGCCCGCAAGGCGTCCGCGCCTCCGCGCAAAACACCGGCCGCGCCGGGCTGGATGGCGGTGATCCTCAACGGCCGTGCCCGCTCCCAGGCCGCGCAGGCGCTGGAACAGCAGCTCGCCGGCCTCCTGGCGGATCGCACCCCACCGGCCCGGCTGCTGGTCGCCCATGGCGGCAGCGACATCGCCGCCCTGGCGCGCAAGGCGATTGCCGATGGCGCGACCACGCTGGTGGCGGCGGGCGGCGATGGCTCGGTCAACGCGGTGGCGGCCGAGGCCATGGCGGGCGGCGTTTCGCTGGGCGTCCTGCCTTGGGCACGCTCAATCACTTCGCCAAGGACAATGCCATCCCGCTGGACCTGGAAGCGGCGGTGGAAAACCTCTTCACCGGCACGCCGGCCGCCGTGGATGTGGGCGAGGTGAACGGCCAGATCTTCCTCAACAATTCCAGCATCGGCATGTATCCGCGCATCGTGCGCGAACGCGACCATGTCCAGGCGCAGGGCGCCGGGAAGTGGCGTGCCTTCGCCCAGGCGGCGCTCTATGTGCTGCGCAGCTATTCGCGGCTGCATGTCACGCTGCAAAGGCCGGGCGAGGCGCCGATCACCGAAAAGACGCCCTTCGTCTTTGTCGGCAACCGCTATGAATGTTCCGGTCCCCAGGTCGGCAGCCGTGCCTGCCTCGATGCGGGAACGCTGTGGGTCCATGGCGCACCGAATGCGGGGCGCGCCCGCCTGTTCTGGCTGGCGCTGCGCACCCTGCTGGGCTGGCACGATCCGCGGGAATGGCACAGTTTCGAAGCCGGCACCTTCACCATCCATCTGCGCCGCCGCCATGTGCGCGTCTCCTTCGATGGCGAGATCGCGCTGATGGACACGCCGCTTCGGTATCGCGTGCGTCCGCGCGCGCTGCAGGTTCTGGTGCCGCGCCCCGCGCCCGGCGACGCCGCCTGATGCGCCGGATCGCGCACATCTCCGACCTGCATTTCGGGCGGCTTTCGCCCGATGTGCTGGGGCCCTTGCGCGACTCGATCTTGGCACAGCGGCCCGACCTCCTCGTCGTGTCCGGCGATCTGACCCAGCGCGCCCGCGCGCACCAGTTCCGCCAGGCGCGCGCCTTCCTCGACACGCTGGCGCTTCCGCGCATCGTCGTGCCGGGCAACCATGACGTTCCGCTCGACAATCTGCTCGCCCGCTGGCTCTGGCCGCTGCACGGCTATCGCACGCATGTGGAGCCGGAGCTTGTGCCCTTCCATTGTGATGGCGAGATGGCGGTGGTGGGCCTCAGCACCGCGCGATCCCTCACCATCAAGGGTGGCCGCCTCAATGGCCGTCAGGTCGAACAGGCCTGCGCCCGGCTGCAGCAGAATCCGCAAGTGGGCTTGCGCATCCTGGTGACGCATCATCCCTTCGACGTGATCGCGCCGCACCAGGAAAATGACATTGTCGGGCGCGCCGCCATGGCGATGGAAGCCTTCGCCCGCTGCGGCGTGGACCTGATCCTGGCCGGCCACCTGCACAATTCCCACATTGCCCATGGCATGGCGCGCTATGGCGCGCACAACCGGGTGCTGCTGGTGCAGGCGGGCACCGCCACCTCCGCGCGCCAGCGCGGCGAAACCAATGCCTGGAACCTCCTGACCCTGACGCGCGACCGCGTCGAGGTCACCGTGATGGCGGCCTCGCCCGGCGGCGTCTTCCTGCCCGAGGCGGGCCGGTCCTTCCTGCGCCAGGATGGCGGCTGGGCCGCGCCCGCCGCGGCGGCGGGCCGGATATAAGCCTCTGGGATATAAGGAAAATTGGCTGGGGGACTAGGATTCGAACCTAGACAGGCAGAGTCAGAGTCTGCAGTCCTACCGTTAGACGATCCCCCAACGGAGGGCGAGGGTGTAGACCAGCCTTCCAGCCCTTTCAAGCGCTTGGTCAGGCGTTTGCCCGAACCGTTTGGTCCTGCCGGTTCCCACCTGCTACCTTGCCCCCAATGTTCGGGGATCGCGGGAACGCCGCCATACAAGACAAAAGACACGGCGCCCGCGCCCCCATGGCCGTCCTGGACCTGGGGACCAACAATTGCCGCCTGCTGATCGCCACGCTCGACGGGCGCGGCGGCTTCAAGGTGGTGGATTCCTTTTCCCGCATCGTGCGCCTGGGCGAGGGGGTGGAAGCCACGGGCCGTCTTTCCGACGCCGCCATCGCCCGCACCGTCGCGGCTCTCAAGATCTGCGCCGACCGCATCGCCAAGGCGCGCGCCGCACAGGTGCGCTGCATCGCCACCCAGGCCGCCCGCCTTGCCGCCAATGTGGACACGCTGCTGGTCCGCGTGAAGGCCGAGACCGGCCTCGACCTGGAAGTCATCAGCGCCGAACAGGAAGCCGATCTCGTCGCCCTGGGCTGCGCGCCGCTGATCGGGCGCAAGCACAAAGGCGCGCTGGTGTTCGACATTGGCGGCGGCTCGACCGAAATCATCCGCCTGGCGCGGCAGCCGGGCGGCCGTGTCACCAAGCAGTTCTCCGCCTCGCTGCCGCTGGGCGTTGTCACCCTGTCCGAGCGCGAGCGCCCGGCGAACGAGGCCGATTATCGCCGCATGCGCGCCATGCTGGGCGCACAGTTCGGCGCGCTGGCGCAGGCCATGCCCGACTTCAATCCCGACACCGAACATCTGCTGGGCACGTCGGGCACCGTCACCACCTTGGCCGCCATCGCGCTGGGCCTGCCGCGCTATATCCGCGCCCGGGTGGATGCGAGCTGGCACAAGACCGCAAGCCTTGCCGCCGTGGCCGACCGCCTGGCGGGCATGGACCAGGCGGGCCTTGCCGCCATCGGCAGCATCGGCACCGACCGCGCCGACCTGATGCTGCCCGGCTGCGCCCTGTTTGCCGCCATCTGCGATACCTGGCCCAGCACCGCGCTGCGCGTCGCCGACCGGGGCCTGCGCGAAGGCATGTTGCGCCAGTTCAGCCAGTCGTCCTTCCCATGAAAAAGCAGCCATGAAGAAATCCAGCACCGGCGACGCCTCGGGCCGCGGCCGCGAACCCGTGAAGGTGAAGAAGAACCGCAAGCTCACGCCATCCTCGCGGCAATGGCTGCAGCGCCAGCTCAACGATCCGTATGTCGCCGCCGCGCGCGGCAAGGGCTATCGCAGCCGCGCCGCCTTCAAGCTGGTGGAGCTGGACGAGAAATACCGCTTCCTGAAAAAGGGCGCCAAGGTGCTCGACCTGGGCGCGGCCCCCGGCGGCTGGAGCCAGGTGGCGGTGGCCAAGGGCGCCACCGTGGTCGCCGCCGATGTGCTGGCGATCGAGCCCATTCCCGGCGTCACCTTTTTCCAGGCCGACCTCACCGACGCGCCCACGCCCGCGCTGCTGAAGGACGCGCTGGGCGGCCCCGCCGATCTTGTGCTGACCGACATGGCCGCGCCCACCACCGGCCACCGCGCCACCGATCATATCCGCACCATCGCGCTGGTCGAGATCGCGCTGGAAGTGGCGCTGGATACGCTGCGCCCCGGCGGCGCCTTTGTCGGCAAGGTCTTCCAGGGCGGCGCCACCGGCGATCTTCTGGCGCGGATCAAGAAGCATTTCCGCGAGGTGCGCCATGTGAAGCCGCCCGCCAGCCGCGCCGATTCCGTCGAGCTTTATCTTGTCGCGCTTGGCTTCAAGCCGTGACCTCAGATATAGCAGCGGCATGAGCACGCCGCGCACCCTGGGCATTGTCGGCCATGGCGCTTTCGGGGCCTTCCTCGAAACCCTGGCAAGGCGTTTCGCGCCCGATGTCGCGGTGCGCGTCTTCGCCCGCCGCGCCACGCCCGATGGCGTGCGCTTCTTCACGCTGGACGAAACCTGCCAGTGTGACGTGGTGATCATTTCCGTCTCCATCCGCGCTTTCGAGGAAACGCTGCTGAAGGTTCTGCCGCTGCTGAAGCCGGGCGCGATCCTGGTGGATGTGAACACGGTGAAGGAACATCCGGCGCGGCTCCTGGCGCAGCATGCGCAGGGCGTCACCTGGGTCGCCACCCATCCCATGTTCGGCCCCTTCAGCTTCGAGAAGCAGGGCGGCACGCTGGAAGGGCTGCGCCTGGTCATCACCGAAAACACCCTGCCGCCCGCAATCCTCGCGGCTTCGGTGGACTGGCTGAAGCGGCTGGGCCTCAACGTGCTGGCCATGTCGTCCCAGGCGCATGACCAGATGCTGGCGCAAACGCTCTTCCTCACCCACTATGTCGCGCAGATGGTCGCGGCGGGCGGATTTGTCCGCACCGACATCGACACGCTGTCCTTCGGCTTCCTGATGGATGCGGTCGAAAGCGTCCGGAGCGACACCGAACTCTTCCGCGATGTCTTCGCCTTCAATCCCTATTGCCAGGATACCATCGCCCGGCTGGAAAAGGCGGAAAGCGGCGTGCACGCGCTGCTGGAGCGCACCGCCCAGGCATGAAAAAAGGCCCCGGCGCGATGCCGGGGCCTTTTCCATTCTCTCAAACCTTAGCGAACCTGCTTCAGGCTGATCTGGCCAATGCCCGCGGCCACATTCAGGCCGGTGGTGCCCGAAACGCTGACCGGCTGCAGGGCGATCGACTTGTCGAAACCGCCGACCAGCGCATTGGCGCCCAGGCCCACGCCGACGGCCGCCTGCGCGGTGGCGCCGGCATATTCGCCTTCCAGCGCGCCGGGGCGCACGTCAGACGCCGGGGCGAAGACCGCCCAGACCAGCTTGCCCTTGCCGGTGTAGCCGATATCCACGCCCCACTTGGAGATGGTGCCGGCATAGCGCTCCATCGGCGCCATGGTCGGCTCATAGGAGCAGGTCAGGTCCTTGGTCGATCCGAAGATAAAGCCCGCACCGGCGGCGACATCGCAGGTCAGGGTGCCGACCTTCACGCCGGCGGGCTGCGCCTGGGCAGCGCCAAGGGTGAGGGCGGTGGCGGCAACGCCAAGCATCACGGCAAAGGTGGTCTTCATATCAAATCTCCTCATCACGCCCTTCCGCATACAGCGGCGGCAAACACGTCCGGGCCGGCGCAATTGCCGGTCCTTTCGAGGGATGGGAACGTCACCTCCCAAAAGCGGTTGCGCCTCACCGGGCGGGAATATTTGCGGAACCAAATCGTTCCAGCCGCTTTTGCCACCGCCCGCAGCGGAAGCGCCAAACCGCCGAATCGGCTTGATTTCTGGGGATTTTTCCCGGCCTTGCCGCCCGGCCTTGCACAAACGGAACCTCGCTGGTACAGGCTCGGCGCTCCAACCGGCGATGCCGGTCCGGACTTAAGGAGCCGCCGCATGACGACCAGCCCCATCCGCGAAGCCCTGACCTTCGACGATGTCCTGCTGGTGCCCGGCGCCTCCGAAATCCTGCCCGCCCAGGTCGATACCCGCTCCCGCCTGACCCGCTCGGTCGAACTGGGCATCCCGCTGCTGTCCGCCGCGATGGATACCGTCACCGAAGCCCCCCTGGCCATCGCCATGTCCCAGGCGGGCGGCATGGGCGTGATCCATAAGAATCTCGGCATTTCGGAACAGGCCGAACAGGTCCGCCGCGTGAAGCGCTTCGAAAGCGGCATGGTGGTGAACCCCGTAACCATCCAGCCGGGCGCGACGCTGGCCGAGGCAAAGGCCCTGATGGAACGCCATCGCATTTCCGGCGTGCCGGTGGTCGAAAATCCCGATGCCAAGGGCGCGGGCAAGCTGGTGGGCATCCTCACCAACCGCGATGTGCGCTTCGCCGCCGATCCGCGCCAGCAGATCTCCGAACTGATGACCAAGGACCGGCTCGTCACCGTCAAGGAAGGCGTCAAGCCAGACGAAGCCAAGCGCCTTTTGCACCAGCACCGCATCGAAAAGATCATCGTGGTGGACGACGCCTATCGCTGCGTCGGCCTCATCACCGTCAAGGATATCGAGAAGGCCCAGCTTTTCCCCAACGCCTGCAAGGACGGCATGGGCCGCCTGCGCGTCGCCGCCGCCACCGGCGTGGGCGAAGACGGCTATGCCCGCGCCATGGGGCTCATCGAAGCCGAATGTGACGTCATCGTGGTGGAT
>JAEZBK010000242.1 GCA_023427355.1 Pseudomonadota bacterium | reverse complement strand
CCGCTGCGGCGTCCGCCACGCGCGGCGTGCCATCGGTGTTCACCACCGACCCCTTGCCGTCCGCATCCACCAGCGTGTGGCCGGTGGGGTCGGGGAAACTGGGCTTGTAGGACCAGGCGGGAGAGCCGTTGGCGGCGGGGCCGGAGATGGGCGGCACGGTCTGCGCCAGCACCGGCGCGGCAGCGATGACAAGACCCAGCAGGATCAGCGTCTTCTTCATGGCATTTCCCCCAATATTCTCGTTGGGGAAAGCCTAGTCGCTTCGGCAAAGAGGCGGAAGTGGGCTAGCGGCAATACCGCACTGCGATATCAGCCCGCCGCGTTCACTTCATGCCGCTCGCGGGTCTTGAGCAGCTTCACCTTGGGAAACCGCTCGGCGACATAGCCCACTTCCCAGGCGCTCTTGGCCAGGAACACCGGGGCCCCGTCGCGGTCATTGGCCATGCCGCCCTGGTTGGCGGCGATGAACTTCTCGATCTCCGCCTCGTCGCCCGACAGCCAGCGCGCCGCATCGAAGGGCGACTGTTCCAGGTCGGCATCCAGGTCATATTCCGCCACCAGCCGCGACTTGAGCACATCGAGCTGCAGCGCGCCCACCACGCCCACGATCCATTGCGAACCGATGCGCGGCTTGAACACCTGGGTCACGCCTTCCTCGGCCAGCGATTCCAGCGCGCGCGACAGGTGCTTCTGCTTCATCGGGTCCGAAAGGCGCACGCGGCGCAGGATTTCGGGCGCGAAATTGGGAATGCCGGTGAAGACGACATGGCCGGTCTCCGACAGCGTGTCGCCCACGCGCAGCACGCCATGATTGGGAATGCCGATAATGTCGCCCGGCCAGGCTTCGTCCACGGTCTCGCGCTCGGAGGCAAAGAACAGGATCGGGTTGTGCACGCCGATGGTCTTGCCCGTGCCCGACTGTTTCAGCTTCATGTTGCGGCGGAATTCGCCAGACGCCAGGCGCAGGAACGCCACGCGGTCGCGATGGTTGGGGTCCATGTTGGCCTGCACCTTGAACACGAAGCCGGTCACCTGCTTGTCGCCCGGCTCGACCGCCGCGGCGGTGGAGGCCTGGGCGCGCGGCGGCGGCGCATATTGCGCCAGCCCGGCCAGCAACTGCTCGACCCCGAAATTCTTCAGCGCCGAACCGAAATAGACCGGCGACAGATGTCCCTCGCGATAGGTCGCCAGGTCGAATTGCGGCAGCCCTTCCCTGGCCAGCAGCACATCCTCTTCCAGCTTGGCGGCTTCCTCGGGGCGCGGGCTCTGGTCGTTATAGGCGATAAAGCCGCCCGTGTTCAGATCCTGCATGCCGCGGAAATTCAGGCCCATGCCGCAGGGCCACATCATCGGCGCCGTCTCGATCTGGAGCTGGTCGGCCAGTTCGTCCAGCAGCTCGAACGGATCGCGCGCCTCGCGGTCCATCTTGTTGACGAAGGTCATGATCGGGATGTTGCGCAACCGGCAGACCTCGAACAGCTTGCGGGTCTGGGCTTCGATGCCCTTGGCGGCGTCGATCACCATCACCGCCGAATCCGCCGCCGTCAGGGTGCGATAGGTGTCTTCCGAGAAATCCTCATGGCCCGGCGTGTCCAGAAGGTTGAACACCGCGTCCTTGTATTCGAACGTCATCACCGCCGAGGTGACCGAGATGCCGCGTTCCTGTTCGATCTTCATCCAGTCGGATTTCGCGCGCCGCGCCTCGCCGCGCGCCTTCACCCGCCCGGCGGCATGGATCGCGCCGCCCAGCAGCAGCAGGTGCTCGGTCAGCGTGGTCTTGCCCGCGTCGGGATGGGAGATGATGGCGAAAGTCCGCCGTCTGGCGGCTTCGCTGGCAGGGGTCCGGCTCATGATGCGCGGGAGTTAGCAGCCCCACCCCTTTCGCGCAAGAAAAGGCGCAAAACCGGGCCGTCAGACGATGTCCTCGTCCACAAAGCCCCGGCCCTGCCGGTCCTCGATTTCCACGATCCACAGATCGGGGTCGAAACCCCGCTGCCGGGCGCACCAGTCCGCCGCCCGCGCCTCGTCCGTCCAGTCGCCCAGCGCCTTCGCCCAGGCCAGCCGCCCATCGCCCAGACGCACCTGGTTCAGGACCAGCACCGTGCCGTCCAGCCGCGCCAGTTTCAGGATCACCGCCCCGGCATCCTCCGTTCCCTTTGCGACGATGAAGGCCGACGCGCCCGCCACTTCGGCGCGGCGGATCAGCGCGCGCACGAAGATGCCGGCTTTCAGTCGCGGTGTTGCGTCCATCACCCTTCTTTACGGGATCAAGCGGCCCCGGCAAACCGGCGCACGGTTTCCTCGGGACGGGCGGTATCGACCCGCGCGCGCGGCAGGCGCACGGTCACGCAGGTGCCTTCGCCCAGTTGCGAGGCGATCTGCATTCCCCCGCCATGCAGCGCCGCCAGCGCCCCCACCAGCGACAGGCCCAGGCCCGTGCCCTCGCGCCCGCGTGGTGCGCCCTGCTCGAACGGGCGTCCCAGCTTTTCCAGATGTTCCGGCGCGATGCCGATGCCCGTATCGCGCACGGTGATGACGATGCCCGCCTCCTGTGCCGCCAGCGACAGCGTCACCGTGCCGCCCGCCGGGGTGAACTTGACGGCGTTGGACAAGAGGTTGACCAGGACCTGCTTCACCGCGCGGCGATCGGCATAGAGCATGCGCGCATCCTCGCCCACCGTCACCGCCAGCGCGACGCCTGCACGATCGGCGGCGATCTGCACGAAATGCACCGCGCCCTGCGCCACGTCCTGGGCGGGGAAGAGTTCCTCCTGCAGGGTGAACTTGCCCGCCTCGATCTTGGCCATGTCCAGCAGGCCGTTGATCAGCTCCAGCAGGTGCGAGCCGCTTTCCTGGATCAGCCCGGCATATTCGCGATAGCGCGGATTGCCCATGTCCCCGAACATCTGCCGCTCCATCACCTCGGAAAAACCGATAATGGCGTTCAGCGGCGTGCGCAGCTCATGGCTCATATCGGCCAGGAAGCGCGACTTGGCATGCGTCGCCGCCACCGCCGCGTCGCGCGCGGCGCGCAGGGTTTCCTGCTCTTCCTTCCAGGCGGCGATGTCGCGCACCACCGCCACGATGTCGCCGGCGCCGTCATCGGCCATGGGGGTGGCGCTCAGTTCGGTCCAGACATGATGGCCCTCGCGGTGGCGCAGCCGCGCCTGCACCCGCCCGGCCTTGCCGAAATAGCTCGCGTCGCGGAACAGGCCCTGCAGCGCAGGAATGTCATCGGGATGCGCCAGGTCGCGCGGCGTCAGTCCTTCCAGTTCGGCGGGCGTGCGGCCCAACAGCGTCATCGCCCCGCGCCCGGCGGCGCGGATGCGCCCATCGGCGCTATGGCGCGTCACCAGTTCCCCAAGTTCCGCGGCGGGCAGCGACGGGGCCAGGGGGGCCGGTGCTGTGCGCCACAGCAGCGCCCGCAACACCGCGCTGATCCTTTCCCGGGCCTTTGTCTTAACGTTCATTAGGGTTTGCGCCCTGAAAATCGCACCGCGCCGCCATTTCAGGCCCCAACCTTTAACGAAAGCTGAAGATGGCGCCGGGGCGTTAGGATATGCACAATCTCTCTCGCACACCCCTGTTCAGGTCGGGTATCGCCTAACGTTTCAGCAATAGGGCTGCCCCCACAGTGCGCGCCATCTTGAAGGGCGGCATGGGGTTGGCAGCGGCACAAGCGATCCGGAACGATCCGCAGACGGACAGCCTCCTGTCCGCGCTCGATTCCCTGCGCACCGCCATCACCATTTTCGACGCGCAGGGCCGGCTGATCCACGCCAACCGGCATCTCAACTTCATTTTCCCCACCATGCCGCCGGTGGAAACGCTGGTGGGCGAATCCTATGAAGACATGGTGCGGCGCGAACTGGCCAGCGGCGCCATCGCCCGCACGGCCCGGCCCCATGGCGATCAGGTGTTCATCGCCGCGCGCGTGGCGCAATTGCAGCCCGGCGCCTATGCGCCGCTCGACCTGCCCCTGTCCGATGGCCGCATCCTGGAGCTGAAGGCGCGCCGCGATGCTGCGGGCCGCGCCGTGCTGCTGTGGAGCGACGTCACCCAGGCCCGCCATCACCTGGCGCGGCTGGAGGAAGCCGTGGCGCTCTCCGCCGATGCGGTGGCCTTCTATGATCGCAATGACCGCTTCCTGATGGGCAACGATCTCTACGCCCATATCGCCGGGGTGCGGCTGGACATGCTCAAGGGCCGCGATTTCATCAGCGTGGTCACCGATGCCGCCCGCTCGGGCCGGGTTCTGTTCGACGTGCCGGTGGAAGACTGGCTGGCGCGGCGTCTGGCGGGCCATCGCGCCGAATCCGCCGCCCAGACGCTGCGCACCCGCGAAGGCACGGTCTATCTGGTGCGCACCCGCGCCACCGCCGATGGCGGCCGCGTCATCATCTTCACCGACATCACCGAAAAGACCCGCGCCGAAGCCGCGCTCAAGCTGGCCGAGGAAACGCTGGCCGAACAGCGCAGCCAGTCCGAGATCTATCTCGCCGAACTCAGCCAGCGGCTGGACCGCGCCAGCGCCGAGGCCGACACGGCCAAGACCACGCTGCTGCGCGCCATGAGCCATGAGCTGAAGACGCCGCTCAACGCCATCCTGGGCTTCTCCGACCTGATGATGACCCTGGCCGACAGCCTCAAGCCCGAACAGGTGCATGAATATGCCGGGCTTGTGCACCAGGGCGGCCTCAACCTGCTGCGCCTGGTCAACCAGATCATGGACCTGACCAAGCTGGCGGCGGGCCGCTATGACCTGCGCCGCGCGCCGCTCGATGCCGGCATGGCGCTGCTGCGCGCCGGGCAGGATTTCGAAGCCGCGCTGACGGCGCGCGGCATCGCGCTCGATACCGGCGGCTGCGGCGCGGGCCTGACGATCGAGGCGGACGAGGCCGTCTTCACCGCCATGATGACCCATCTGCTCGACAATGCCGCCAGCTTCTGCCACCCCGGCGCGCGCGTGACGCTGTCGGCGCGGCGCGAGGGCGCGCATGTTGCGGTGCGCGTCGCCGACAATGGTCCCGGCGTGGCGCCGCGCGACCTGGAACGCATCCAGCGCCCCTTCGAACAGGCCGGCGAGATCGGCGAACACGCCAAGGGTTCGGGCCTGGGCCTGACCCTGGTCAAGGCCTTCGCCGACGCCCATGGCGCAGGCCTCAGGCTGGAAAGCGCGCGCGGCGAAGGCTTCGCCGCCACCATCCTCTTCCCCGCGTCAGCGTAAACGGATCTTCACCAGGACGGCGCGACCGGGCGGGAACCTGCGCCCACAAACGCCCCATTGGTAAAGCGCAAATGCCCCGTTTTGCAGGGCTTTCGCGCATGCGCCTTAACGGGCCCGCGCAATTTGCATCGAATTTTAATCACACACGATTCAATCGCGACTCGATTTTGAATCGAACCGCAACGAAGCCGTCAGCGCGGCGTTTGCCCTTCTGACAGCAACAGGCGCGGGAGCGGACATTGCGCGCAATTTTAGCGATTGATTTCAGCGCCCGGAAAAGGGGTGGGCGCAATCCTCCTCGCGTTGTAACCGCAGGACTTGTTGCATGATTTTCCGGGCCCTCCTCGCGATCGGTGTCGTGTCACTGTTGACGCCGCACGAACCCGATCTGGGCCTGGGCCGGCCGGGGGGGGGCGGGGGCGGGG
>JAEZBK010000059.1 GCA_023427355.1 Pseudomonadota bacterium | reverse complement strand
GCATCACCTCATAGGGCGGGCCCTTGGTCACGCCATGGGCGACGCGATAGCGCCGCGCCACATCGGCGAGTTCGTTGGCCGTGCCGTACAGGCCCTGCATGTTGGGCGAGAAGGCATCGGCGTATGCGCGCAGCACCGCGGGCACATCGCGGTCCGCATCCACGGTGACGAAGAGAATCCGGAAATCGGGGTTGCCCACGCGCTTGGCGACATCGGCCAGGTTGGCCAGCGTGTTGGGGCAGACGTCGGGGCAGTGGGTATAGCCGAAATACAGCGCCACAACCTTGCCGCGATAGCTGTCGCCGGTCACACGCCGCCCCTGCGCGTCGGTCAGGCGGAATTCCAGCCTGGGCGGCCCGCCCGTGACATTGGTCATGTGCCAATCGCCGCCATCGCCGCAACCGGCGAGAAACAGCACGAAACACAGGGCGAGAAAGGATCGCATGCCCGCGTCCTTATCACGCTTGGGCGCCGATGCGCACTCGCTTATGGTCGCGGCCATGACGGGGAGCCTGAAATCCTGGGCCGGTTACGGCGCGCTGCTGCTGGTTGGCGCGGTGCTGGACATTATCGTGCGCACCCAGCCGGCCTATCTGCCCGTCTGGATGCCCTGGGAGTTCAACTGGCCGGAATATCTGGCGGTGACGCTGTCGCTGGCCTGGTTCTTTCGCGGCCTGAAAAAGCTCCCGCGCGAGGCGCATCCGGCGCTGTGGCGCAAGATCAGCTTCGTGGTCGGCGTGCTCAGCTTCTGGATCGTGCTGCAGACCCATATCGACTACTACGCCCAGCACATGTTCTTCGTGCACCGCTGGGCGCATTTCGTGCTGCACCATTTCGGCGCCTTCTTCATCGCGCTGGGCATGAGCGGCAAGGTTCTGTGGGCGGGCATGCCCGATTTCCTGAAACCGCCCCTGCAATCGCGCCCCGTCACCGCGACGATGAACGTCCTCCAGCATCCGGCGGTGGCGCCGGTGCTGTTCGTGGGCCTGCTGTATTTCTGGCTGATCCCCCAGTTGCACACGGTGGTGATGCTGTCGCGGCCGCTCTACACCGTGATGAACTGGACCATGGCCATCAACGGCATCATGTTCTGGGCCCTGGTGCTGGACAGCCGGGCCAAGCCGCCCGCCCGCCTGTCGCACCTGATGCGGGCGCTGATGATCCTGGTGATCGAGCTGCCCCAGATGGTGCTGGGCGCGATCCTGTCCCTGACCGAAACCGACTTCTATCCGGTCTATGACATATGCGGCCGGGTCATCCCGATGACGGCCCTGAACGACCTGCATTATGGCGGGCTGATCATCTGGCTGCCCAGCACCCTGACCAGCTTCGTGGCCATGATCGTGGTGCTGGTGACCATGCGGCTGAATGAAGAGGCCGCAGAGCGAAATCGCCAGGGCCCGGATGGCCCTCATCCTTCGACAAGCTCAGGATGAGGCGGGGGGGGGCTAGCGGCCCGCCACCTCGGCATAGCTGACGTGGCAATGTCCGCCATGCTTCTGGAAGTAGCGCTGGTGATAGTCCTCGGCCGGCCAGAAGGGCTGGGCGGGCTCGATCTGGGTCACGATGGGGGCGGGGAACCGCGCCTGCGCCGCGTCCCGGCGCTCGGCCGCGATCCGGGCCTGATCCGCGCCATGGGTGAAGATGGCCGAACGGTACTGGGTGCCCACATCCGGCCCCTGGCGGTTGCGGGTGGTCGGATTGTGCATCTTGAAGAACAGGTCCACCAGCGTGGCGTAGGAGACCTGCGCGGGGTCGAAGGTGACCTCGACCACCTCGGCATGGCCGGTCGCGCCCGAGCACACCTGCTTATAGGTGGGGTGGTCGGTGCCGCCCCCGGCATAGCCGGAGACCGCGTTCTGGACCCCCGGCACCTGGAGGAAGAAGTCCTCCACGCCCCAGAAGCAGCCCGCGCCGAACAATGCCTTTTCCATGCCTGAACCTCTCTGCTGTCCTGCCAAGAATACGTCCTCGCGGACGGCTGGTTACAGGCTATATGGGGATGATGTTCGCTTCCCGCCAGCCATCCCCATCTGTGCGCCGCCAGCCGGAGAAGGGTGGCATATTTACGGGCGTCAACATGGCCTGCGCGGCCCACCCCCTTCTCCCCTATCACTTCAAGAGTATCCCATATCACATTGATTTCATGGAAAAGTGTATAGCAGGGGAGGGCCTGTCGTGAGCGGGTCCGTTCTGATCGTCGGCGCTGGCGTGGCGGGGCTTGGCATCGGCTGGCGGCTGCGCCAGGCCGGTGTTGCCGTCACCATCATCGAACGGGATTCGCCGGCCGCCGGGGCCAGTTTCGCCGCGGCGGGCATGATCGCGGCCACCGCCGAGATGCTGGAGGCGCCGCCCCAGGAAGCCGCCTTCGCCGCCCAGGCCCGCGCCCTGTGGCCGGACTTCGCCGCCGAACTGGAAGCCGCCAGCGGGATCGCCATCGGCTATCGCCGCAATGGCGCATTGCTGGTCGCGGAGGCTCCGCCCGTCCGCCTGCCGCCGGGCACGGTCTGGATGGACGGGGAC
>JAEZBK010000273.1 GCA_023427355.1 Pseudomonadota bacterium | reverse complement strand
GGATTATCCGCCGTCGGGCGCGTTGGGCGGCACGCAGCAGCGCATCACCGTGGTGGACAAGACCCATCCCATCACGCAGGGCGTCGAGGATTTCGAGATCGTGGACGAGGCGTATCTGTGCCCGATCTTCGAGGATTCGGTGCATCCGCTGCTGCGCACCGACTTCAAGCCGGTGGATACGGCCTTTCCGGCGCGGCCGCAGGTCAAGGGCCATCCGCCCGGCAGCAACCTGACCGGCTGGTACAAGGCGGCCGAACGTTCGCCCGTGGTCTATATCCAGCATGGCCACGACCAGCGCGCCTGGGAGAACGCCGCCTTCCGCCGCCTGATGCTCAACGCCATCCGCTGGGCGGCCTCGCCCGAGGCCAGGAGCTGGGCCCGCGCCAACGAAAAACGTATTTTCCGCTAAGGCTTAGCCTGCCTCTTCACCATGTTTCTCCAAGGGTCTTCCCGGCTTTGCGGGCTTGGCCTAACGTCTGTGGCAACTGTCAACTTTACCGGGGTGGGTCATGGTCGAGAACAAGGGGGACAAATCCTCCGAAGGAACGCTGTTTGTGGGCGCCGGCGTCGTGCTGCGCGGCGATGTCGAGGTGCCGGGCGCGGCTTCGGTGGACGGCAAGTTCGAAGGCACGCTGAAGGCCAAGACGCTGATCGTGGGCCAGACGGGTCATGTCAGCGGCCAGATCAGCGCCGAGACCGCCGAGATCCGCGGCATGGTGGATGACCAGCTTGAAGTGAAGAACCGGCTGGTGCTGCGCGCCTCCGGCTCGATCAGCGGCCAGATCTCCTATGCCAAGATCATGGTGGAGGAAGGCGGCTCGATCAGCGGCACCATCGAGGTGATGGAGCGCAGCAAGACCGCACAGTCCGCACCGCAGGAAGAGACGCGCGTGCTGCACCTGCACCAGGCCGGCGAATAGTCTCCTGTCCCGCGAAGGGAAGCGTTGGCGTGAAATACGACCTGGCCGTGCCGCAGAGCGAGGAGGAGGTCGCCCGTTTCGACTGGGCGTCCTTCGCGCCTGCCGCAGCCAATCGCAAGACCAACTTCTTCCTGATCGTGGATGAAGCCACCGGCATCATGGGCAAGCTCGTGACCTGGACCACCTTCATCCATGGCGAGGTGGATGGGCTGGTCTTTGCCGAGCATGTGCAGGTGGAGGAAACCGGCCGGGTGAAGGGGCTGATCTTCTGCCGCACGCTGACGGTGCTGGGACAGGTCTCGGCCGACGTGATCTGCGACAGCGTGCATGTGCGCGGGCAGGGCGTGCTGTCGGGCGTGGTCCGGCACAAGACCGTCAAGATCGAGGGTGCGGGCCAGGTGACGGGCCAGTTCGCCCGGCGCACGGACCAGCCCGCCGCCGTGGCGCGGCCCGCCTGAAGCGGCGCGGCGTCTTCCGGCCGTGATAGCATGGCCCCATGGATGAACTCGAAATCCTGCAACGCCTGGGACTGGCGGCCAGTGTCGGGCTTCTGTTCGGCATCGAGCGCGGCTGGATGCAGCGCGACCAGCGCGACGGCCAGCGCGTGGCGGGCATCCGCACCTATACGCTGATCGGGCTGTGCGGCGGCGTTTGCGGCCTTGTGGGGCAGGGTGCGGGACTGCTGTTCCTGGGGCTGGCCTTCCTGGCGCTGGCCATCGGTTTCACCCTGTTCGAGCTGTCGCGCCTCAAACGCACCGGCAGTTTTTCCGCCACCGGCCTGGTGACGGTGCTGCTGACCTTCGTGCTGGGCGCCTATGGCGTGCAGGGCTCGATGCTGGCGGCGGGCGCGGCGGCGGCGCTGGGCGTGCTGGTGCTGGCGGAGCGGCGCATGCTGCACGGCCTGCTTCAGAAAGTGACCTGGCTGGAATTGCGCGCGGCGCTCCTGCTGCTGGCGATGACGGTGGTGCTGCTGCCGGTCCTGCCCGACCGGGCGATCGATCCGTGGGGCGCGGTCAATCCCTATGAAGTGTGGCTGCTGACGGTGATGATCGCCGCAGTCAGTTTCGGCGGCTATGTCGCGATGCGGCTGGCGGGCGAGGGGCGCGGGCTGCTCTATGCGGGGATGGTGGGCGGGCTCGTCAGCTCCACCACCGTCACCTGGACCTATGCGCGGATGGCGCGGCAGCATGCGGGCCTGAAGGCCGAGGCGGCCGCGGCGATCCTGGCGGCCTGGGTGGTGTCGCTGCTGCGCATGAGCGCGATCGCGGTGATGGTGGCGCCGGCGCTGGCGCCCGTGCTGCTGCCCGCCACGGGGGCGGCGGCGTGCGTGCTGCTTCTGCCCGTGGCGGCGATGCTGCTGCGCGCGCGGCGGGGCAAAAGCGAGGGCCTGGCCTTGAGCAACCCGTTCGAGCTTCTGGAGGTGCTGAAGCTGGGCGGGTTGATCGCGCTGATCATGGCGGCGACGCGCATCGCTTCCGACCTGTTCGGCGAGGCGGGCGTGTCGGTGCTGGGCGCGGCGTCGGGTTTCCTGGACGTGGACCCGATCACGCTGTCGATGGCGCGCCTGGTGGCGGGCGGCGGCGCGGCTGCCTTCGCGGCGCAGGTGATCCTGCTGGCGGCGCTGACCAACGGCATCGCCAAGGCAGGGCTGGGCGCCATGTTCGGCGGCGTGCGCATGGGATTGCTGCTGGCCGCCAGCCTTGTGGCGGCGGTGGGCGCGGGCGGCGCGGTGTTCGCGCTGCTGCGCGCGGCGGCCTGAAAAAAAGACCCCCGCTTCCGGTGGGAAGCGGG
>JAEZBK010000200.1 GCA_023427355.1 Pseudomonadota bacterium | reverse complement strand
AGCCAAAGGCGAAGGCCAGCAGGCCCGGCACCAGGATGACCATCAGCATGGCCAGACTGAAATGGTCGAAGCCCAGCCAGTACCAGGGCAGCTCCTTCCAGTTCAGGAAGACCATGAAGTCGGGCAGCACGGGATTGCCATAGACGCCGCGCGGGCCGATCTCGCGCATCAGGTGCATGCCCATGGCGTAGCCGCCCAGCGCAAAGAAGGCGCCATGGCCCAAGCTGAGGATGCCGCAATAGCCCCATACCAGGTCGAGGGCCAGCGCCAGCATGGCGTAGCACAGATACTTGCCCAGGAGCGCCACCATGAAGGTGGAAACATGGAAGGGCGCGCCTTCGGGCACCGCCAGGTTCAGCACCGGCACGGCCACGGCCAGCGCCAGCAGCACGCCGTAAAAGGCGCCGGACAGGCCGAAGCGATCGAGCAGCTTGTGGATCATGCCTCCACCGCCCGGCCCTTGAGGGCGAACAGCCCGCGCGGCTTCTTCTGCATGAAGAAGATGATGAAGATCAGCACCAGGATCTTGCCGACCACCGCGCCCGCATAGGGCTCCAGCAGCTTGTTGACCACGCCCAGCGTGGCCGCGCCCACCAGCGTGCCCCACAGATTGCCCACGCCGCCGAACACCACGACCATGAAACTGTCTATGATGTAGGACTGGCCCAGGTTGGGGCTGACATTGTCGATCTGCGTCAGCGCCACGCCTGCGATGCCTGCCACGCCCGAACCCAGGCCGAAGGTCAGCGCATCCACCCAGTTGGTGCGCACGCCCATGGCGGAGGCCATGCGCCGGTTCTGCGTCACCGCCCGCATCTCAAGCCCGAAATGGGTGCGCTTGAGGAATGCCATCAGCGCGAACAGAACCGCCAGGGCGAAAATGATGATCCAGAAGCGCGAATAGGTCAGGGTCAGGTGGCCCAGCTCGAAGGAGCCGCTCATCCAGGCCGGGGACGACACCGCCTTGTTGGTGGGTCCGAAGATGGATCGGATCGCCTGTTGCAGGACCAGCGACACGCCCCAGGTGGCCAGCAGCGTTTCCAGCGGGCGGCCATACAGGAAGCGGATGATGCCGCGTTCCAGCAGCACGCCCATGCCGCCGGAGACGAGGAAGGCGGCCGGTATGGAGATCAGGAGCGCAAAGGGCAGCAGCGCCGGCGCGGAGGTGGCGATCACGCTTTGCACCACGAAGGTGGTGTAGGCGCCCAGCATGATCATCTCGCCATGGGCCATGTTGATCACGCCCATCACGCCGAAGGTGATGGAGAGGCCGATGGCCGCCAGGAGCAGGACGGAGCCCAGGGAGATGCCGTAGATCACATTCTGTGCGAAGGACCAGTAGGCCAGGCCGGCCTGGATATCTTCCACGCCCTGGGCCACGGCTTCGCGTACCCTGGGCGAGTCATCGCTGGCAAGGCTCATCAGGGCATTGATGGCGTCCTGGTCGCCGCGCTCCACCAGCACGGCGATGGCCGCCAGCTTGCCGGGTTCGTCGGCTTCGCCGCCTTTCAGCACGATGTTGGCCCGGGCCTGCTCCAGCACGGCGCGGATGGATGCGGTCTTTTCGGCCTTCAGCGCCTGTTCGACACTTGGCAGCGATTCCGGATCGGCGGCGGCAAAGGCGGCCTG
Source organism: Pseudomonadota bacterium (assembly GCA_023427355.1). GTDB lineage: Bacteria > Pseudomonadota > Alphaproteobacteria > Micropepsales > Micropepsaceae > Rhizomicrobium. The sequence continues at coordinate 1,038 of JAEZBK010000200.1, read as the reverse complement.
GGCAGCGCGGCGGCGCAAGCCTTCGTCAGGCGACATCAGGGACAGCGAGGCCGACAGGCCGCGCAGGTCGCGGCGCAGCGCATTGTTGGCGATGACCTGGTTCAGGCCATAGGGATCGGCAACCGTTGTGGGCTGGCCGGTGAGGACGTCGGTATAGGCGCCGGAGGATTCAATCACGCCCTTGCCATCGGCGGTGACATAGAAAGTGCCTGCGATCATCGAATCCATGACCCGCACGGCGATCTCGGTGTCGGCAGCCGCCAGTTCGCGGGCGATCTGCCCCTTGCGGGCGAAATCGGCGTCGCCCAGTTCGCGGACGAGGTCGGCGGGGGTCGCGGCCATGACGGCCGCGGGAAACAGCAGGAACAGGGCGAGGAGGAGAAGTCGGAAGGTCTGTGTCATGTCTTTATTCCGGCGCTTGCCACGCGGGCGGTCTCTTGAGGGACCGGAGGGAGGCCCCAGGTGGGAGAGCGCGGCCCAAGACGCGCTCTCCCTGGGGACAATGGCCGGCACGATTGAGAGGAACGTGTGTGCCGGCCTCGCCTTTACCGTCAATGCATGGCCTTGGCGCCCAGGCACTTCTTCGTCTTGGTGTCGAAGTTGCCGCACTTGGCCTTGACCCAGTCGGCGGTGAGATCCTTCGAACCGGGCAGGAAGTCGCTCCACGCATCGCCCTGGACCAGGCCGGTCTTGGAGACGACGGCGAACTGGCCGTTGCCCTGGATCTCGCCGATGAACACCGGCTTGGTGATGTGGTGGTTGGCCAGCATGGTGGAGGTGCCGCCCGTCAGGTTCGGCGCCGTGATGCCGGGCAGCGCGTCGATCACCTTGTTGGTGTCGGTCGTGCCGGCCTTCTGCACCGCCTTCACCCACATGTTGAAGCCGATATAGTGGGCTTCCATCGGATCGTTGGTGACGCGCTCCTCGTCGCCGATGAACGCCTTCCAGGTCTCGATGAACTGTGCGTTCTCGGGGGTGTCGACCGACATGAAGTCGTTCCACGCCGACAGGTGGCCGACGAGCGGCGCGGTGTCGAGG
>JAEZBK010000154.1 GCA_023427355.1 Pseudomonadota bacterium | reverse complement strand
CTCCCAGGCCGAGGACTGGACGCAGCATTCCGTGGTCAGGCCGCTAAAGACCAGCGTGTCGATCCCGCGCGCCTTCAGCGTGTCGGCCAGGCCGGTGCCGGGAAAGATGCTGTAGCGCTGCTTGGTCACCACCAGTTCGCCGTCGCGCGGGCGCGGTTCCATGAAACGGATGCCATGGGTGCCCTCCAGGCAGATGCTGGGCGCAGGCTCGCCATGGCGGCCACGGGCCTCGCGCTCTATCGCCGTCTGCCGTTCCGGTGCGGTGACGGCGCGGGTGAAGACCCGCATCACATCCTGCTGCCGCGCGGCCTCGACCAGTTCGGCGATGCGTTCCACCGCAGCGCGGGCCGGGCCGATGTCGGCGCCCATCTGGGCCATGGCGCCTTCGGGCGCGGCGAAATCCACCTGCAGGTCGATGACCAGCAGCGCGGTGCGTTTGGGCGCGATCCATTCGGGGCGCAGGGCGGGACTTTTGCTCATGGAAACGCCATGCGCAGACGCGGCAGGATTTCGCGCCCCGCCATGGCAAGTCCCGAAGGATAATCGTCGAAAATGAACATCAGGCCATCCAGGTCGCATCTACGCACGAACTGGGCGATCTGTTCCGCCACCGTGGCGGGTGCGCCGATGGCGGTCTGGGTCATGAAGACCCCTTGCGCGCGTGCCGTCATGGCGTTGCCACCCATTTTGTCTTTTGGGGCGCCATAGCTTTCCAGCATGCCCGCCACCGCGCCTTCATCCAGCCCGTCGCGATAGCGCGCGGCTTTCGCTTCTGCCCCCGCATCGGTTTCGTCCCAGATCACCGTCACCATCGCATAGGTGCGGATGGTCTTGCCCAGGCTGGCCGCCAGATCCTTGGCGCGCAGCGAGGCGGCGCGGGTTTCGTCCATGGTGCGGCCGCCGATGAAGCAGCCATCGGCCTGGCGCACCGAGAAATCGAACCCGCGCGGCGACATGCCGGCGCAGATCAGGCGGGGCGTGCGCACCGGCTTGGGATCGCAGACGCAGTCGGTGATGGTGAAATGGCGGCCGGAAAAATCCACCCGCGCCTCGGCCCAGAGGCGCTTGAGGATGATGGTCCATTCCTCGGCCAGGTCGTAGCGCGTGTCATGGGTGAGGCTGTCGTCCCAGGCCCCCATCTGGGCGAACTCGCCCTTGTAGGCGCCCGCCACGATGTTGAGGCCCGCGCGGCCGCCCGAAACCTGATCCAGCGTGGCGATCATCTTGGCCGCCACCACCGGATTGAAGAGGATGGCGTGCATCGTCGCCCAGAGCTGGATGCGGCTGGTCAGCGGTGCGATGGCGGCCATCAGCGTGACCGCTTCGAGGCTGGCGCCCCAATGCGAAGTGGCGCCGCCAAAGCCGCGCCACTTGCCCATCGCCATAGCGAAATCGAAGCCCGCCGCTTCGGCGCCAAGCGCCGCATCGCGGTTCTGCGCCCAGCCGCCATCGAGCACCGGCGTGGTGCTGGAGACAATCCACCCGCCATTCGCGATGGGCAGGAAGACGCCATACTCCTTCATCGCGGCACCGGGCGCTTGAGGAAAACCGCCAGCAGCGTCATCACCGCCATGGCGGCGGCAATGAAGAGCAGGAAGGGCGTGAAACTGCCCGCATGGTCGCGCGTCAGGCCTGCGGCGTAAGGGGCGGCCGAGCCCACGGTCGAGATCAGGTTGATCAGCGAGAAGAGTTCGAGATTGGGCGCGCGGCCGAAATAATCCAGCAGCAGGATGGTGGAGGCGAAGAAGGTGAGGCCCGAGCCGATGCCGATGCCCACCGCATAGAGGCCCAGCATCGCCGCGCCGGTGCCCAGCGCCAGCGCCGCCATGCCCACCGCCAGCAGCCCCAGCGAGGTGGCCAGAAGAAGACGCGCATCCACCAGCGCGGTCAGCAGGCCGCCCATCAGCCGCGAACCGGCATTGAGCAGCGCCCACAGGCTGATCAGCCCGCCCGCCACCACGGCGCTGATGCCGGCCTCGCCCAGATGCGGCACCGAAACGGCGTTGACGCTGATGTCGCAGACCAGGAAGGCGCTGTAGGCGGCGGCGAGAAACGCGAATTGCGGCGTGCGGATCGCATCGGACACGCGCCAGGCGCCGGTGGTGATGGCGGGATCGGCCTCGCCCCTGGCCGAGACATTGGTGGTGGTGTCGCAGAAGAAGGCCGCCAGCAGGCCAAGCCCCGTGACCGCGATGGCGCACACCGCCCAGAAGGCCCGCCAGTCATTGTCCGCGCCCGCGATCAGCGCATAGAGCTGCGGCCCGGCGACGCCGCCCAATCCGCCCAGCGTGAAGTAAAGCCCGAAGGCGAAGGATGGCCGCTCGAACAGGCGCGTGAGCAGATAGGTGCCCGGCACCGTCGCCAGCAGCGTGAAGCCGAAACCCGCCAGCGAGGCGGCAAGCAGGTAAAGGAGAAGGCCATCGGTGCGCGCCAGCAGCGTGAAGGCCAGCGCCATCACCACCGCGCCCAGGATGAAACAGGCGCGCACGCCATGGCGGCGGATGATCGCGGCGGGAACATACGATGTGATGCCGCACAACACCGCCAGAAGCGAGAAGCCCAGGCCCGCATCGCCCCAGCTCCAGCCCAGCTCGGCGACCATGGCGGGCAGCGCCAGGCCCAGAGAGGAAAAGGTTGCGGCGGTGATGATGAAGAACAGGGCGCTGACCAGCAGCAATGTTCCCCAGGCGCGCAACGGTGCCATCAGGCGCGCGGGTCCGCCGGGAAATCGCCCAGGGTCTTTTCCATCAGGCGGCGCGCGGCATCGGCGTCGCGGGCGGCAATGGCGTCAATCACGACGCGGTGTTCGGCAAGCGCCGCCAGGCTTTCGTCCGGCGATGGGGCCTGCATGTGGGTGAGCCAGTGGCGCGCGGTCTGGTGGTGGAGCGTCACCACCATCTTGGCCAGGGTGCGATTGCCGCTGGCCGCCGCCACCGCGACATGGAAGGCCTCGTCCATCGCCGCCAGGGCGCGCGAGTCGTTGGCCGCCACCGCGGCTTCGCCATCGGCCAGGCTGGCGCGGATCGCGGCGATGTCATCTTCGGTGGCGTTGCGCGCCGCCAGACCGGCGCAATGGATTTCCACCAGACGGCG
>JAEZBK010000133.1 GCA_023427355.1 Pseudomonadota bacterium | reverse complement strand
GTGCTGCTCGTAGATCTACGCGGGCGTTGGAATGGATCAGGGATGGGAACAAACTGAAACGCTCCAGGCGTGTTATCCTCACGCATCCCGAATGCAGCCAGATTTTCGGGCTCGTACTCCTGCTTCCGGAAATTGAAAAATTTCTTCCTGGCGCGCCATGAGAGCAGATGAGAAATCGGACCCAAAGATACGGCAATCGAAGTGCCAATCCTTAGGGCGGCGTGCTCGATCAGTACCAGGTGCCTGATGCTTTCTCTATAGTCATCTCTGAAGTCTTCAATTACCTGCAGCAGTAATGCCTGAGTTATGAGGGACTGGTCATGCTTGTTGACGGCTACTTCGGATAGGCACCCACCTAAGGAAACGAGTTTTCGCCCAGATTCTGAACCCGCCAATTGATCCGAGACTTCTCGTCGCTCAGCTTCCGACAACTGCTGGAACGCCGCAGTGATGTCATGGGCCAATTTCACCTGCGCTTCAGCTTCGGGCCGATGCCGCAAGCTAACAGAATTTAGCGCTTCAAGAGCTAAAAAGAATTTTTCGACACTCATGGGCCCGTCCCCACCGCGTAAAAGCTGGCGCACCGCCTTACGGTAGCTTGTGACGGAGGGAACGCCAACGGCGGATCAAGGGTTAATAGGGGCCAAATTCAGAATGTCGGGGAACGCCGAGGCGGAAATCCTGGCCTTTCTACTGCCTCTTAATCAGCGGGTCGTAGGTTCGATCCCTACATCACCCACCAATCTCCCTTTTGCCTGGCCGCACGCAAGGCTTGCGGCGTTCGTCTCCACGAACGGTTCACGGAACCATTCGTGAGACGCGGCTTTCGGTTCGGCCCACCATCACCCACCAGCTTCCGCCCGGCGGCGCGCTGGGCTTGGATGGCAGGCCCTGGGGCTTCAGTCCACTTCCAGCACCGTCAGCGTCTTTTCCTGCCCGGCATTGTCGCGCCACGAAATGCTGGCGCCTTCCTCCAGCCCGATCAGCGCCGCGCCCACCGGCGACAGCACCGACACGCGTCCCTGCGCGATATCGGCTTCGGTGGGATAGACCAGCCGCACTTCGTTCACCCGCTCGCTGCCATGGTCGCGATAGCGCACGCGCGATCCCATCTGCACCGCGGCCACGCCCGCATGGCCGACAAGGTGCGCGCGGTCCAGTTCGCCCTGCAGGAAGGACGCGGTCTGGGGCGCGCGGGCGGCGGCGGCGCTTTCGGCCAGCGCGACCAGGCGGTCATAATCGGCGGCCAGGATACGGATGGCGGGCTGGTTGGCGGTCATGGCGATCTCCAAAAGAAAAAAGGCTCCGTCTTGCGGAGCGTGGGTGCGGGAAAAGGAAAATGACGTTCCGGGCGCGGCCGTGAAGGCGCGCCCGGTCAGGAGCCTGCGTGGGTGCGGCTCGCCCGGATGGTCTGGCGGGGAACGAACGTCATCATGGCTCTATTGTGGGATGGCGCGGGGAGGCTTTCAAGTCCGCAGCCTTTGGCCTATTGTCTGAGTTATAAAGCGGCGCCGGCAAGGCGTTCAGGGCAGGGGGACGGGATATGCGCAAACTCGCAAGTGCAGGATTCTTGCTGGCGGCCTTGGCCGGCGGTGCAGCCATCGCGCAGAACGGCGCCAACGCCCCTGCCGCCAGTGCGACCGCCAGCGTGGACGTCACGGTGGACATGTCGCGGCCGGGCGAACCCATCGCGCGGCAGATCTATGGCCATTTCGCCGAACATCTGGGGCGCGGCATCTATGAAGGCATCTGGGTCGGGCCGAACAGCAAGATTCCCAATATCCGCGGCTATCGCACCGATGTGGTCAACGCGCTGAAGACGCTGGAGGTGCCAGTGATCCGCTGGCCGGGCGGCTGCTTCGCCGACCTGTATGACTGGCGCGACGGCATCGGCCCGCGCGAGAAGCGCCCCACCCGCATCAACGTCCATTGGGGCGGCGTGACCGACAACAACGCCTTCGGCACGCATGAATTCATGGATTTCGCCGAACTGGTGGGGGCAGAGGCGTATGTCTCCGGCAATATCGGCTCGCTCTCGCCCTATGAGATGTCGCAGTGGGTCGAGTACATCACCTCGGCCGAGAATGCGACGCTGGCCAATGAGCGGCGCAAGAATGGCCGCGAAAAGCCCTGGAACCTGAAATACTGGGGCATCGGCAACGAGACCTGGGGCTGCGGCGGCAACATGCGCCCCGAAGCCGCCGCCGCCGCCAACGCCCGCTACATGGCGTTCGTCAATGCTCCGCGCGAAATGGGCATGATCAAGGTCGCCAGCGGCGCATCGGGCAACCTCGACAAGTGGCACGACTACAAGGCCTTCACCGAGGAGATGATGAAGAATGGCGGACCCACATTCGACGGTTATATCCAGGCGCTGAGCTATCACTATTACGCCATGCCGCCCGACCTGGGCCCCAAGGGCCCGGCCACGGGTTTCACCGAGGAGGATTGGGCGAAGCAGCTTCACTACACGCTCGACCTGGACCGCCAGCTCAAGGACGTGATCGCGATCATGGATCGCCATGACCCCAAGAAGCAGACCGCGCTCTATGTGGATGAATGGGGCGCCTGGTACCAGCCCGAGCCGGGCTCGACGCCGGGCTTCCTCTACCAGCAGAACAGCTTGCGCGACGCCCATGTCGCCGCGCTCAGCTTCAACATGTTCCACCGCTATACCGACCGCATCAAGATGGCGAACATCGCCCAGATGATAAACGTGCTGCAGGCCGTCATCCTCACCGACAAGGAGAAGATGATCCTGACGCCGACCTATCATGCCTTCGAGATGTACAAGCCCTTCATGGAAGCGACGCCGTATCCGGCGGCGGTTTCGAAAGCGGAGTATCGCCATGGCGGCATCACCCTGCCGCAGATTGACGTATCGGCGGCCAGGGGCAAGGACGGCAAGATGTATCTCGCCATCGTCAACACCGATCCGCACCGCGCGGTGACGGTGCGCACCAATGTGCAGGGCAAGACCGCAAGCGGCCGCATCCTGGTGTCAGACCGGATGGACGCGCACAACACGTTCGACAACCCCAATGCGCTGGTGCCCCGGCCTTTCAGCGGCAGCTTCGAAGGCGGCCGGGCGGTGTTCCAGATGCCCGCCATGGGCGTGGCCGTCGTGGCGGTGGAGTAGGACGATGAAGAAGATGCTTGCTGCCGTCGTTCTGGCGGCGAGCCTGGGCGGCGCCGCGCTGGCCCAGACCTGGCGGCCGGACAACGGCAACGGCACCTTCACCAATCCGATCCTGTATGACGAATTCTCCGATCCGGACCTGATCCGGGTCGGAGATACCTTCTACATGACCGGCACGACCATGCATTCCATGCCGGGTCTGCCGATCCTGGCGTCAAAGGATCTGGTGAATTGGAAGCTGCTGACCTATGCGCTGGACAAGCTGGATCTTGCGCCCAGCTTCCGGCTGGAGGACGGCAAGGGCGAATATGGCCGCGGCATCTGGGCGCCCAGCTTCCGCTATCACAAGGGCACCTTCTACATCTTCAGCAACGTCAACGGTCAGACGACGCAGCTTTTCACCGCCACCAATCCGGCGGGGCCGTGGAAGCGCCAGAGCATGAAGAAGAACATGCACGACATTTCCGTGCTGTTCGAGGATGACGGTACCGCCTATGCCGTCTGGGGCTATCAGGGCATCCGCATGGCCCAGCTCACGCCCGACCTGCTCGACACGGTGCCCGGCAGCGAGAAGGAAATCATTCCGCCGAAGTCCGGCATGGGCGAGGGGGTGCATGCCTACAAGATCAACGGCAAATACTATCTCACCAGCGCCTGGTTCCAGGGCCGCATGCGCCTGCCCACGGCGCGCGCCGACAGGCTGGAGGGGCCATATGAAGTCAATCTCGACATCAGCGAAGGCGAGGATTTCGGCCTGAACGAAGGCTATCGCATGGGGCGCGGCGGGCAGGTCACGCCGCCCAATTACGAGCCGCGCGGACGTGTGTCGCTGCACCAGGGCGGCATCGTGCAGACCCAGACCGGCGAGTGGTGGGGCTTCTCGATGATGGACTACAATTCCGTCGGGCGGCTGACCGCGATCTCGCCGATCACCTGGCAAAATGGCTGGCCCTATTTCGGCCTGCCCGGCAATCTGGGCCGCAATCCGCGCACCTGGGTCAAGCCCGACACGGGCCATGTCGAAAAGCCCTCGGCACCCTATGTGCGCAACGATGATTTCAGCGGACGCCTCGTCAATGCCTGGCAGTGGAGTCATGTGCCGCTCGACACCGCCTGGTCGCTGAAGGCGCGTCCCGGTTATCTGCGCATCAATGCCTTGCCTGCCGCGGACCTGTGGAGCGCGCGCAACAAGCTGACCCAGCGCGCCATGGGGCCGCGTTCCTCGCCCATCACGGTGCTGGATGCGTCCGGCCTGAAGCCGGGCGATGTGGCGGGCCTGTCGCTCTTTATTTCCAACGAGGCCTGGGTGGGCGTCGAGCGTACGGATGAAGGTCTGTTCGTGGCCCAGTTTGAGGCGCACAACAAGCAGACCGCGCGGCAGAAGCTGAGCCAGAATCGCATCTGGCTGCGCGCCGATGCCGATTATCTCACCGAAAAGGCCCGCTTCTCCTATTCGCTGGACGGAAAGACCTACACGCCCATCGGCGGCGAATTCGCCATGGTCTATTCGCTGAAGTCCTTCCAGGGTGTGCGCTATGAGCTGTTCGCGTACAACGGCAAGGGTGCCGTGGGCGGTCATGCCGACTTCGATTCATTCCGGGTTCTGGAGCCAAATCCCCACGGGCTGATGCACGGCATACCCTATGGGAAGGCCATTACCCTGACCTCCTTCATGCCGCTGACGGGCAAACTGCTGACGGGACTGACCGCGGCCGCGACGCGGGGCGCGCCCGGCAGCTTTACCGTCGAGGATCGCAAGCTGGGCCGTGCAGCCCTGAAGGGCGCGGAAGGCTATCTCACCGTTTCCGCCAATGGGTCGGTCGGCCTGAACACGTCCCGTTTCGATGGACCGTCGCAAGCCTTCCAGTGGAGCGAGACGCCGACCGGTGAGACGATCCTGATGTCGCTGGTCACCAACCGCTATCTGCGCATTGATCCGCAGAGTGGCGCGGTCCTGGCCGACAGCCCTGGACCGCAGTCGGATGGCAAGGATGGCTCGCGGTTTGTATGGGCGCCGTAGGCCGCGAAAAGTCATATTTTTGCCTGACAGCATGCTGACGGACATGGGGTTGGCCGCGCCGCCCCATTTTTGCCTGTTTTGACAGACCGGCTGGGGCTGCGGCAAAGTCCGGCCCGTCGCTGCCGCGGCCCCATGGCCTGCCGGCGGCGGGCCTTCTATTCGCCTGATCCAAAAACGATAAGCCCGGGCCCGGCCATCGGTGTACCGCGCAGGATGTTATGTGTGGGGAAAGCCGTTCATGTCGCGTGAGGAAACTGCCGCGCCGCGCCAGACGCTGTCGCTGTTCGACGGCATTGTCATGGTCACGGGCATGGTCGTGGGCATCGGCATCTTCGCCATGCCGTCCCAGGTCGCCCTGTTCGCGGGCAACAGCTTCAACTACCTGGCGCTGTGGCTGGTCGGCGGCCTTCTGGCCCTCAATGGCGCGCTTTGCTACGCGGAACTCGCGGGGCGCTTTCCCGGCGCGGGCGGCGAATACAATTTCCTTTCCCGCGCCTATGGCACGAAACTGGCGCTGCTGTTCGCCTGGGCACGCTGCAGCGTGATCCAGACCGGCTCGATCGCCCTGGTGGCCTTCGTCTATGGCGACTATGCCAACTCGCTGCTGCCCCTGGGCGCACTGGGCCCGGCCATCCATGCCGCCATCATCATCATCGTCTTTACCGCCATCAACATGGCGGGCACCTTTCAGGGCGCCCTGGCCCAGAAGGTCTTCACCAGCATGGATCTGACGGCGCTGGTGCTGATCCTGCTGGCCGGCCTGACGCTGGTGCTGAGCGGCGGCAATGCCGCGCCCGCCGTGCCCGCGCCGTCATCGGGCGGCGGCACGGGCATGATCGGCCTGGCGGTCGTTTTCGTCATGCTGACCTTCGGCGGCTGGAACGAAAGCGCCTACCTGTCGGCCGAACTGAAGGATGCCAAGCGCAACATGGTGCGGGTGCTGGTGATCAGCATCCTTCTTGTCACCGCGCTCTATTTCGCCGTCGCCTTCATCTATCTGCAGGCGGTGGGCTATGAGGCCCTCTCCAAGAGCAGCACCATCGCCGCCGATGTGATGGGCGCGGCCTTCGGCCCGAAGGGCGCCAACGCCATCGCGCAGGTGGT
>JAEZBK010000019.1 GCA_023427355.1 Pseudomonadota bacterium | reverse complement strand
GCCCTGGCCCGCGTGCTTGCGCCGCGCCCGGACGTGCTGTTGCTGGATGAACCCACCAATCACCTGGACCTTCCCGCCATCGAATGGCTGGAAGAAGAGCTGGCGGGCCTTTCGGGCGCGCTGGTGCTGATCAGCCATGATCGCCGCTTCCTCCAGACGCTTTCGCGCACCACGGTGTGGCTGGATCGTGGACAGGCGCACCGGCTGGAAAAGGGTTTCGCCCATTTCGAGGCATGGCGCGACGATTTCCTGGCGCAGGAAGAAGTGGAACGGCACAAGCTGGAGCGCCGCATCGCCGACGAGGAGCATTGGTTGCGCTACGGCGTGACCGCCAGGCGCAAGCGCAATGTCGGCCGCCTGGAACGGTTGCGCGGCATGCGCAAGGAACTGCGCGAGCAGTTGCACAGCCTGGGCAGCGTCAAGATGGAGGCGGCCGAGGGCGCCAGCGGCGGCACCAAGGTGATCGACGCCAAGGGCATCAGCTTTGCCTATGGCGACCGTCCGATCGTCAGGGATTTCTCCTTGCGCATCCATCGCGGCAACCGCATCGGCGTCATTGGCCCCAACGGCGCGGGCAAGACCACGCTGCTGAAGATCCTGACTGGTGCGCTTGCGCCCACCCAGGGCAACGTCAAGCTGGGGCAAGGTCTCCTGATGGCGCAGCTCGACCAGGGCCGCAGCAAGCTGCATCCCGAGCAGTCGCTGGCCGCCGCAGTGACCGATGGCTCAGGCGACATGGTGATGGTGGGCGGCAAGCCGCGCCATGTGATGAGCTACCTGCAGGATTTTCTTTTCTCGCCCGCGCAGGCGCGCACGCCGGTCAAGGTTCTGTCCGGCGGCGAACGGGCACGGCTGTTGCTGGCCAAGTTGTTCGCCACGCCATCCAACTTCCTGGTGCTGGACGAGCCGACCAACGACCTGGATCTGGAAACGCTGGACCTGCTGGAAGAAGTGATCGCCGATTATGCTGGCACCGCGCTGGTCGTCAGCCATGACCGCGATTTCCTGGACCGGGTGGCGACACAGATTGTGGCGGCGGAAGGCGATGGACGCTTCGTGGAATATACCGGCGGCTATTCCGACATGCTGGCCCAGCGCGCGCCCAAAGCCGAACCCGCCAAGGCGTCCAGGAAAGAAGCGGTTGAGCGCCCTAGAAAAGATCGCCCGGCCAAGATGAACTTCTCCGACAGCCACGCCCTGAAAACCCTGCCGGACAAGATCGCGGCGGCGCAGGCACAGATGGCCAAGCTGGAGGAAAAGCTGGCCGATGCCACGCTGTATGCCCGCGATCCGGGCCAGTTTTCGGAAACTTCCCAGAAGCTTGAGGCGTTGCGGGCCCAGAAGGAGGCCGACGAGGAACGCTGGCTGGAACTGGAAATGCAGCGCGAGGAACTGGAGCGTTAACATATCGGAACGATGGCCCGGTTCCCGCGTTTTTAAGGGGAAGTTCGAGGGCCTGTTCCATGAAACGCGCAGCAATCGCAGGGTTTGCAGCCGGTCTGGCGATGGCCGTTGGTGGCGCGCTTGGCGCTGTTTCGGGCATGTCCGATGCCCGTCCTGCCACGCCGGAGATGACGGTGATGAACCCGATGATCGGCGGGCAGGCCATGCTGGCCAGCCGCGATGTCATGGACAATCTCGCCGCGTCGCCCATCCATACCAAGCTGGCCCAGGCGTTGCGCGAATCCGGCATCGCCACGGCGCTGAAGAGCAATGGACAGTTCACGCTCTTTGCGCCGACCGATGCGGCCTTCGACGTGGAAGGCGCCCGCAACAAGGCGCAGCTTGCCCATCGCATGGGCTACCTGGTCGTGCCGGGAAAATATGATTCCGCCTCGCTGCTGCAACTGATCAGCCAGGGCGGTGGCGATGCCCGCTTGCGCACGGTGGATGGCGGAATCCTGATCGCGCGCCTGAACGGCCCGACCAATATCATGCTGACGGATGAACGCGGCCGTACCGCCAACATCGCCATCTACGATGTCCACAACAAGAACGGCGTGATCATGGTCGTGGACGCGATGTCCATGCCCTCCGGCCCTGCGCGCCAGGTGGCGCTCAACGACTAGCGCGGCGGTTTCACCCACCGGCCCAACCAGTTCACGATGGATTGGGGTGTCATGGTGGTGGCGTTGGCCAGCGTGAAGGGATCGTTCGGATTGATCAGTTTGCCATCGGGCGTGGCGACCAGGACGGTCGGCACGCCTTTGAGCCGTTCGGTCATGCCGAAGCGCGCCGGGATTTGCAGATTGCGATCGAACCGCCCCACATCGACCGACACGCGCTCGAAATGCCGGTCCAGCCAGGGTGCGACCTCGGGCAGGGCGCTGACATTGGCCAGCACGATGCAATCCGGGCACCAGTTGCCGCCCAGCACGATCATCACGCGCTTGCCGTTCACCCTGGCGCGGGCGAAGGCCGCATCCACCTTGGCGTCGGCATTGGCGGTTTCGTCATAAGGCGCAGGGATCGTCACCGGCAGGTGCGACAGGTCATGGAGCAGGACGCGCGGCGTGCCGGCGCCGGGCTGTGACAGCAGCCAGATGGCGCCCGCCGCCATCAGCACCGGAATGATCAGGAAGGCATAGCGTGTGTTCATGCCGCCGTCGCCGTGCCGGTCAGGCCGCGGCCTTCCAGCAACGCCTCGATACGCGGGTCGCGGCCCCGGAAGTCGCGATAGGCCTCGGCCGGATCGCGCGTGCCGCCTGCGGCATAGACATGGTCATGCAATCGCGCCGCCAGCGCCGGGTCGAAGACATTGCCGGCTTCCTTGAAGGCGCCAAAACCGTCGGCATCCAGAACTTCGGCCCACAGATAGGCGTAATAGCCCGCCGAATAACCGTCGCCGCCGAAGATGTGGCCGAAATGCCGTGCGCCATGGCGGGGCGCGATGGCATCGGGCATGCCGATCCGCGCCAGCGCGCGCGCCTGCACCGTATCGGCATCCTGGCCCGCGCCGCCGCAATGAAACTCCATGTCCATGAAGGCGGAGGAGAGGAACTCCACCGTGGCGAAGCCCTGGTTGAAGTTGCGTGCGCGCAGCAGCTTGTCGAGCAAGGCACGCGGCATGGCCTCGCCCGTCTGGTGGTGGCGGGCGAAGCGGGAGAGGATCTCCGGCTGTTCCAGCCAGTGTTCATAGATCTGGGAGGGCAGCTCGACGAAATCGCGCGCCACGTTGGTGCCGGACAGGCGGGGGTACGTGACCTGGCTCAGGAGCCCGTGCAGGGCGTGGCCGAACTCATGGAACAGGGTGCGGGCATCGTCAAAGGACAGCAGGCAGGGATCGGATTTGGTGAAGTTGCAATTGTTCAGGATGATCGGGATCACGTCGCCGTCCAGCCGGTGCTGGTCGCGCAACGCACTCATCCAGGCGCCGCCCTGCTTGGAGGCGCGGGCAAAGTAATCGCCAAGGAACAGCCCGATCACGCGGTCCTGGCGCACCACCTCCCAGACCCGGACATCGGGGTGATAGACGGGAATGTCGCTGCGGGGACGGAACGACGTTCCGAACAGTTTCTCCGCAGCGAAGAAGGCGGCCTCGATCATGCGGTCGAGCGCAAAGTAAGGCCGCAGCGCCGATTCATCGAAATCATACAACCGTGCCCGCAGCTTCTCGGCGTAATACCGCCAGTCCCAGGGGGCGATGGCGAAGTTGGCGCCTTCCTCGGCCGCCAGTACCTGCAAGGCGTCGCGTTCGGCCAGGGCCTTGCGCCGCGCCGGGGCCCAGACTTCGTCCAGAAGGGCGCGCGCCCGCTCCGGCGTCTTGGCCATGCTGTCGTCCAGCTTGAAGGCGGCGAAGCTGTCATAGCCCAGCAGGCGGGCCTTTTCCTCGCGCAACGCCACCATTCGCGCGATCACCGGGGCATTGTCCTTGCCGCGTGCGGTGAAGGCGCGGAACAGGGTTTCGCGCAGGGCGCGGTCATCGGCGAATTGCAGGAAACTTTCCACGTCCGATCGCGACAGGGTGACGGCGTGGGAGCTGTCCGCGCCGCGTTCCTGCGCCGTGGTGGCCGCCGCGGCGCGCAAGCCCTCGGGCAGGCCCGCAAGCTGGTCCTGTGCCAGCGGCAGGATCCAGGCTTGTTCGTCCGCCAGCACATTCTGGGAGAATTGCGTGGCCAGCGTCGCCAGCTCCTCGCCGATGGCGGCAAAACGCGCCCGCGCTGCGTCCGTCAGTCTTGCGCCGGCGCGCACGAAATCCAGGTGATAGCGTTCCAGCACCCGCAGGGCTTCCGGCGCAAGGCCGAGCTTCGTGCGGGCCTGGAAGACGGCATCCAGCCGGGCGAACAGCGCCGCATTGAGATAGACGGCGTTCCAGTGCCGCGCCAGGCGTGGCGCCATCTCCAGTTCGATGGCTTGCAGCGCATCGTTGGTATCGGAAGCGGCCAGGTTGGAGAAGACCAGTTCGACCCGCGTCAGCAACGCGCCGCTTTTCTCCAGCGCCAGGACCGTATTGTCGAAGCTGGCGGGCGCGGGGTCGCCGGCGATGGCCGCGATCTCGATAACGTGATCCGACAGCGCCTTTTCATAGGCGGGCGCGAAATGCTCCGACCGCACCGCCGACAAGGGCGGTGCGCCGAACGCTGTGGTCCAGGG
>JAEZBK010000014.1 GCA_023427355.1 Pseudomonadota bacterium | reverse complement strand
GTCCCAGCTCATTTGCGCTTCTCCTTGCGGGCGTTGGCGATCAACTGTTCCAGGTCGTTGAGTTCAGCTTCGCTGAGCTTGTCGGACATGCCCAGGAGCGCCGTGGCGGCGCTGACGGGCGAGCCATTGAAGAACGTGCCGACGACCTGCTTCAGCGCGGTCTTGCGCGCCGAGGCTTCCGGCACGGCGGGGGCATAGAGAAAGCCGCGGTCCGATGCTTCGCGGCGGACAAAGCCCTTGGCTTCCAGCCGGGTGAGCATGGCGCGCACGGCGGAGGCGGAGAGCTCATCCGGCAGGGCGGCGCAGATGTCGCCCACGGTGGACGCCCCGCGCGCATACAGCATGTCCACGATCTGCCGCTCACGCGGCGCCAGTTTGTTCAGCACGGCCAGGAGTCCCCTCGCTACATTTGTAGCCTAGCTACATTTGTAGCGGCCTGCAAGTCTTTATTTCTGGCGCAAAGGCTCGCTTTCAGCCGCGTGCCGGCCGCCCGCCCGCCAAGGTGATGACGCCCACAATAATAAGTCCGGTCAGGACCAGCCGCATGCCGGGGCTGACGCCGAAGGTGTTCAGCATGGTGAGCAGCAAGACCAGGAATAGCGAGGCGCCCCAGATGCCCGGCAAGTTGGCGTTGCCACCGGCCACCGAGGTGCCGCCGATCACCACCACCGCGATGGAAGCCAGGAGATACTCGCTGCCCAGTTCGTTGCTGGCGCCGCGGAAATAGCCCGCCAGCAACGCGCCCGCCACGCCACCCAGCAGGCCGCACAGCCCATAGGTGAGAAGGCGCACCCGTTCGACCTTCACGCCCGCCAGATGGGCCGCGTTCATGTTCTGCCCGCTGGCCAGCACGCCGCGTCCGAACACGGTGCGTTGCAGGATGATGGCGGCAAGAAGCGTGAACAGCAGCGTGAACAGCGCCAGCACCGGCACGCCCAGGATCTGCACATTGGTGAAATCGGCGAAGCCGTCCGGCGGCTTGATCTGCAGGCCCCGGCCATAGGCGATGGCGATGGACTGGATGATGAAGCTGGCGCTGAGGGTGGCAATGATGGGCGGAATGCGAAGGGCGCGGATCAGCAGATAATTCGCGATGCCGATGGCCAGGCCCGTGCCCGCCGCCGCAAAGAGGCCCAGCAGGACCAGGCTGTCGTCATTGTTCATCACCGTCATGGCGACGGCGCTGGCCAGGCCGATATTGGCGGGCAGCGACAGATCGACATTGCCGGGGCCCAGGGTGATGACGAACATCTGGCCGACGCCCACGATCACCATGAAGGTGGCCAGCGCCAGGGCCGAGGTGATCATGCCGCCCGCGCCCATGCCGCCGGTGAAGGCGATGGCGGCAAGGAAGACCAGGGCGGCGCCCATGAAGGACAGCGCCCAAGGCCGTTCGGCGAGGATGGCGGAGAGTCGCGTCATGCCGCCTTGCCCCGGTTGATCAGGACGCGCGCAGCCAGCACCAGGATCAGGATCGCGCCATTGGCGGCCACCTGCCAGTCGGGCGGTACCTGGAGAAAGGTGAGCAGCGAGGATGCGGCCAGTGTCAGGGTGAGCGCGCCCATCACCGCGCCGATGGGCGAGACGCGCCCGCCCGTGAACTCGCCCCCACCCAGGATCACGCCCGCGATGGACAACAGCGTGTAACCCGCGCCGATATTGGCGTCGCCCGAGGTGGTGATGCCGATCAGCGAAAGGCCCGACAGCACGCCGAACAGGCCTGCCAAGGCGAACAGCGCCATCCTGATCCTCAGCAACGACCACCCTGCCCGCGCCACCGCCGCCGCGTTGCCGCCCGAAGCGCGCAGCACCGCGCCATAGGAGGTGCGCATCAGCCCGAAATGCGTGACAGCGGCGATGATCACGGCGGCCAGTATGGGAAACGGCACATAGGGCGGCGCGAAACCCATGGCCAGCATCAGCCATTGGGGGGCGCTGCCGCCGGGATCGGGCAAAACGAGAATGGCCGCCCCCTGCCAGACAAACCCCATGCCCAGCGTCACCACGATGGATGGCAGATTGCGCCAGTGGATCAGCGCGCCCAGCAGGGCATAGACGAGGACGCCGCCCGCCAGCACGGCAATGCCGACCAGCGGGGCGTCATTGAGCCAGGTGGCGGCGACGCACCCGACAAAGCCCACGAATGCGCCGATGGACAGGTCCAGGTCATTGCCGGCGATGATGAACATCTGCGCCAGGGTGGCCAGGATGATCGGGATCGCCAGGTTGAGCATCAGGTTGAAGCCCATATAGCTGACAGCGCGCGGATTGAGATATGCGATGGCGGCAATCACCAGCAGCAGCGAGAAGGCGGGCAGCAGGCGCCGCGCCATCAGGGCAAGATCGGGGCGGATGGCAGCCGGCATCAGACCGCTTCCTGGAAAGACGCGTGGATCACTTTTTCCTCGGTGAGTTCGTCACGCGCCAGCGCGGCCACGACATGACCATCCCGGAAGACATAAGTGCGGTCGCAATGGACCAGTTCGTCGGTCTCGGTGGTGTACCAGAGGAAGGTGCGGCCCTTCGCGGCCTCCTGGGCGATGATGGCATAGACCTCCAGCTTGGTGCCGATATCCACGCCGCGCATGGG
>JAEZBK010000002.1 GCA_023427355.1 Pseudomonadota bacterium | reverse complement strand
GGCCGGGCGGGGGCTGCTGCAGATAGGCGGTCTTGGCCGCCATGTCCTTGGCCACGCCGATCGCCAGCAGTTCCAGCGGCTCGGAGCCCGACTGGCTGAAGCTGAAGGTCTGGCCCAGATCCACCGGCACGGCGTTGCCGGCGGTGATCTGCACCGTCTCGCCATTCACCGTCACGGACCCCGCGCCCTTATAGACATAGAAGGCGGTGCTCATGTTGGCGTCGGCGGCCGGGGCGATGCGCCCGCCCGCCGGGATCGAGATGTGGTCGAAATAGGCCCAGGGCGTGTTGAACACCGCCGGTCCCAGCAGGCGGCGATAGGTCACTTCGCCGGTCGGATTGAACGTGGCCGGGGCAGGGCGCAACTGCGCCGGATCGATGCGGAAATTGATGAACTGGGGGATCTTGTCCTTCGGCGCCCCGACACGATTGTCGTTCAGGTCGAAATTGTCATAGGTCTTGGTGAAGCCGACATTGATGTTCAGCCACTGGATCGGCGTCTTGCCGGGATTGTAGATGCCGTGCGCGTTGCCCGAGATGTTGGGCGCGCCCGCGGGCGTGGGAATGGTCGAGGTGCGGCCATTGATGGTGAACTCGGCTTCGCCTTCCGACAGGATGACGAACATCTCCTCGCACTGGCTGTGGAAGTGCTGGCCGATGCCGCCGCCCGGCAGGATCTCGCCGCGATGCACGAAGATCAGGTTGGTCGAGAGCGCCTGCGCGCCCAGCAGGGTGCCGAAGCGCATCGGGCCAGCGCCGCCATGCACGGAGTTCGACTGGTTCAGCTTGGCCGGGTCATGGCGGCCGATCTTGTCCGACAGGTTGCCGGTGGCGGCGCCGGGCTGGGCCAGCGCCGGTGTGGCCGCCAGCAGGCAGGCCAGCGAAATGCCCGTAAGGGCCTTGGATTTCCAGGACATGCTTCTTCCCTTTTCTCGACGAACGGCCCCAGGCGGGGCGGAACTTGCCGGTTTCCGGCTTTTTCTTCCCGAATCCCTATATCCTGCCCTGCGCCGGACGTATAGGACGTGCCTTGCGGCGGCGCGGCCTATTGTATAGTTTCCGCCGCCCTGACTGCCGCCGTTCCCGCGGCCGTAACCCCTTTTGCGTGTAGAGGAATTTTCATGGCCCGCGTCACCGTCGAAGACTGCGTCGACAAGATTCCCAACCGCTTCGACCTGGTCCTGACCGCCGGCTTCCGCGCCCGCCAGTTGTCGGGCGGCGCCGAGCCGATGCTGGAACGCGACCGCGACAAGAACCCGGTGGTCGCCCTGCGCGAGATCGCCGCCAAGCTGATCAAGCCCGACGAGGCGAAGGAAGACTATATCCGTTCGCTGCAAAAGCATGCCGAGGTGGACGAGCCGGAGGAGGCCCGCCCCGAGGTGGACGAGCGCGAAGACGCCGCCCATCGCGCCATCACCGAGGAAGAGCTGCTGCGCGCGCTCACCTCCGAAGCCCAGCGCCGCGCCGAGCCCCAGCCGGAGCCGGAAGGCGACTACGAAGAGTAGTGCAGGGCAGTCCCGCCTGACATTTCGAAAAAGCCGGAGATATTCTCCGGCTTTTTTGTTGTCCGGTTCATTTCTGCTTTCCGGTTTCTGCGCCTATATTTGCGGGCATGAGCACCCACGAGGCCCGTGACGCGGCAGAGGCATCCCCGCCCGCCGCCCCGAAGCCGTCCCCGCCCAGTCTCGGGCGGCGCAAGCTCATGCGCCAGACCGACCTGGTGGAACGGGTGCTGGCCTATGATCCGGGTGCCGACGAAGCGGTCCTTAACAAGGCCTATGTCTACGCCATGACGGCGCACGGCAAGCAGTTCCGCGCCTCGGGCGACCCGTACTTCGCCCACCCCCTCGAAGTCGCCGCCATCCTCACCGACCTGAAGCTCGACGTGGCCACCATCGCCACGGCGCTGCTTCACGACACGATTGAAGACACGCTCGTAACCTACGAGGACATCAAGGAAAAGTTCGGTGACGAGATTGCCGGCCTGGTGGATGGCGTCACCAAGCTGTCCAAGCTCGAACTCTTCTCCGAGCGCACCAAGCAGGCCGAGAATTTCCGCAAGTTGATGCTGGCAATCACCGGCGACAACCGGGTGTTGCTGGTGAAACTCGCGGACCGGTTGCACAACATGCGCACCCTTGGCTACATCGAAAAGCCCGAGAAGCGCCGCCGCATCGCTCAGGAAACGGTGGACATCTATGCCCCGCTGGCCGGGCGCATCGGCATGCAGAACATGCGCGAGGAGCTCGAGGATCTGGCCTTCGCCGAGATGGATCCGGAGGCGCGCAACTCCATCGTCACCCATTTCGCCCGCCTCGACATGCAGAGCGGCGACCGGGTCGGGCGCATCGCCGACCAGATCAAGCGCAAGCTGGCCGAGGAGGGCCTGGAGGCCTGGGTCTATGGCCGGGCCAAGCGGCCCTTCTCGATCTGGCGCAAGCTGCAGACCAAGAAGCTCTCCTTCGAGCAGCTCTCCGACATCTTCGGCTTCCGGGTGATCCTGGCCTCGACCGCCGACTGCTACCGGGCGCTGGGCATCATCCACACCAACTGGCAGATGGTGCCCGAGCGGTTCAAGGACTTCATCTCGACCCCCAAGCCCAACGGCTACCGCTCGATCCACACCACGGTCTATGGCCCCGAAAAGCAGCGGGTCGAAATCCAGATCCGCACCCAGGACATGCACGACATCGCCGAGCGGGGCGTGGCCGCCCACTGGCGCTACCGCGAGCGGGTGCCCGACCAGGGTTCGCCCGACAGCGCCACCTATGGCTGGCTGCGCGACATGGTGGACCTGCTGGAAAAGGGTGACAGTGCTGAAGAAGCACTCGAACATTCCAAGCTAGCCCTTTATCAGGACATGGTTTTCTGCTTCACGCCCAAGGGCTCGCTCATCAGCCTTCCGCGCGGCGCGACCCCCATAGATTTCGCCTACGCCGTCCATACCGACCTGGGCAACACGGCGGTCGGGGCCAAAGTTAACGGGCATCACGTTGCCCTCCATACCCCGCTCAAGAACGGCGAACAGGTGGACATCATCACCACCCCCGACGCCACCCCGTCCCCCATGTGGGAGCAGTTCGTGGTCACCGCCCGCGCCCGGGCCGAGATCCGCCGCTTCCTGCGCCAGGCGCAGCGGGGCGAGCATGTGAAGTTCGGCGAGAAGGTGCTGGAAAAGGTCTTCGCCGACGAGAACCGCCCCCTCACCGAAAAGGCCATGGAGGAGGTGGCGAAGAAGCTGCGCCTCAAGACGCCGGAGGATGTTTACGCCGATGTCGGCCGTGGCGCCCTGCGCGGCCACGAGGTGCTCGAAGCCGTCTTCCCCGAACTGAAGCGGGGCGACAAGCCCCGGCGCAGCAGCGGCGCCGGGCTGGGCGGCACCGGCGGGGTCAAGCCCATCTCGATCCGGGGCCTGACCGAAGGCATCTCCTACACGCTGGGCCAGTGCTGCCACCCGCTGCCGGGCGACCGCATCGTGGGTCTCATCACCCCCGGCCAGGGCACGGTGATCCACACCATCGACTGCGCCGAGCTGGACAAGGCCCATGACATGCAGGACTGGCTGGACGTCACCTGGGGGCAGGGCGCGGCAGACGCCGGCCTGTCGGTGGCCCGCATCCTGGTGCGGATGAAGAATGCCCCCGGCTCGCTGGCGGCGGCGCTGGCGGCCATCGCCAACAATGGCGCCAACATCTTCAATCTCAAGATCACCAGCCGCAACCCGCTCTTCTTCGAGTTCATCATGGATGTCGAAGTGCGCGACGTCGCCCACCTGCAGAACATCCTGGGGGCCCTGCGCGTCACCGACGCGGTGGAGATGGTGGACCGCGTCCGCGAAGCCGAAGCCGCGTAATTCTTTTTCCTCCCCGGTTCACGGGGGCGGCCCATCCAACGCCGCGCTTATTCCCCCATCCTCACCATTGGCGGGCTTGACCCGCCCATCCCACTTCGTGGAATACGAGCAGAAGATGACCGCCTTGAAGGTCGGCCATGCTGGAAATGGGACAAGCGGATGAAAGTCGAACAGGTTCTCAACGAATTCAAAAAGGCCGGGGCGCTGCTCGAAGGCCATTTCATCCTCTCCTCCGGCCTGCACTCCGACAAGTTCCTGCAGAAGGCGCTGGTCTTCCAGGACGCCAAACGCACCGCCAGGCTCTGCAAGGCGCTGGCCGCCAAGGTGAAGGCCGAAATCCCTGACGAGATCACCGCCATCGTCTCCCCCGCCATCGGCGGCATCGTGCCGGGCTACGAGATGGGCCGCCAGATGGGCCTGCCCGCCATGTATGTCGAACGGGTGGATGGCCAATTCCAGCTCCGCCGCAACTTCACCCTCAAGAAGGGCCAGAAGGTGCTGATGGTCGAAGACATCGTCTCCACCGGCGTCTCCTCGCGCGAATGTATCGCCGCCATCAAGAAAACCGGCGCCAAGGTCGTGGCCGCGGCCTGTCTCATTGACCGCAGCGCCGGCAAGGCCAAGGTCGGCGTGCCGCTGATCGCACTGGCCGAATGGAAGGTGCAGGCCTGGCCTGCGGACAAGCTGCCGCCGCATCTGCGCAACACCAAGGCCGTCAAGCCCGGCTCGCGCGGGCTCTGACACCCATATCCTCACCCTGAGCCCGTCGAAGGGTGAGGGGGGCGACCCGCTTCCGGTGTTTCCCCATCTTCACCCTGAGCCTGTCGAAGGGTGAGGACATGCTCGCCGCCCGTTTCTGCGCGTGATAGCGCGGGCTTGTGTGGTAGGAAGGCGCATGACCTCCGGCCTCGCCACCTCGCTCGCCGCCTTCGCCGCCGCCGCTGTCTGCGAGATCACAGGATGCTTCGCCTTCTGGGCGTGGCTGCGCCTGGGCAAATCCGCGCTCTGGCTGATCCCCGGCGTGATCGCTCTGGCGCTGTTCGCCTGGCTGCTGACGCTGGTGGATTCGCCGCTGGCGGGCCGCGCCTATGCGGCTTACGGCGGCATCTATATCGCCGCCGCGCTCATCTGGGGCTGGCTGGTGGAAGGCCATGCGCCCGACCGCTGGGACATCATCGGCGCCGCCATTTGCCTCATCGGCATGGCGGTGATCCTCTTCGCACCCCGCACCCTCACAGGCTGACCCATGTCGCGCATCCGTTTCCTGCTCTGGATCGTCCTGTGCATCATCCTGACCTTTGCGTGGTGGACAGCCGCGCCGCATCTGTTCACTGCGGGCTCCATCCATACCGGGCTGGCGGTGAACCAGGGCGTGCCCATCGCCATCAATCTGGGGCTGGCCTGGGCTTTCGGCCTGCTGAACGCGCGCACACCCGGCCCCGCCACCGTGGCGCTGGTGATGACATCGGTCGCCATGCCCTATGCCCTTCTCACCATCCTGCTGATCGCAGGCCGGGCCTTCGCCTGACGCACGGCGCATCTGTCCGGCGCGCGGCTGTCCGCCTTGCCGGCTTGGGCTAGGATGCCCATATCGGACGGCTCACCCCGCCGGTTCCGCCCCGCTGAGGGGGGGAGGGGGGGAGGGCCGAAATGGACAAACGAACATTTGGAAAGTTCAGCGACTTCAAATGACTAGGCTTCGCCTCGGCGTGAACATCGACCATGTTGCCACCGTTCGGAACGCCCGCGGCGGCGACAATCCCGATCCGGTGCGCGCCGCCCTGCTGGCGCAGGAAGCCGGGGCCGACGGCATCACCGCCCATCTGCGCGAGGATCGCCGCCACATCTCCGACAACGACATTGCCCGCCTCTCGAAGGGGCTGCGCATCCCGCTCAACCTGGAAATGGCGGCCACCGACGAGATGCTGGCGATTGCGCTGAAGCACCGTCCCCATGCCGCCTGCATCGTCCCGGAGAAGCGCGAAGAGCGCACCACCGAGGGCGGCATCGACGCCGCCGGACAGTTCGCGCGGCTGAAGCCGCTGGTGGCGCAACTGTCCGAAGCGGGCATCCGCGTCTCGCTCTTCATCGAGGCCGATCGTACGCAGGTGGATGCGGCGAAGGCGCTGGGCGCGCCGGTGATCGAACTGCATACCGGCGCCTATGCCCATGCCACCGGCGCGGCGCGCGAGGCCGAACTGGCGCGCATCCGCGAGGCGGCGTCGTATGGGGCATCGCTGGGGCTGGAGATTCATGCCGGTCATGGCCTGACCTATGAGAACGTCACGCCCATCGCCGCCATCCCGCAGGTCGTGGAACTGAATATCGGTCACTTCCTGATCGGCGAGGCGGTCTTTGTCGGCCTCAACAACGCCATGGCCCGCATGAAGGGCATGATGCGCGAGGCGGGCCGCGAAGTTGGTTACGCGAAAGGTGATCGCGCGCCATGATCATCGGCCTGGGAAACGACCTGATAGACATTCGCCGCGTCGAGAAAAGCATCGAACGTTTTGGTGACCGCTTTATCGACCGCATCTTCACCGACATCGAGCGCGCCAAGTCCGACCGCCGCGCCAACCGCGCCGCCAGCTATGCGAAGCGCTTCGCCGCCAAGGAAGCCTGCGCCAAGGCGCTGGGCACCGGCCTCAGCCATGGTGTGTTCTGGAAGGATATGGGCGTGGTGAACCTGCCCA
The DNA here is from genome assembly GCA_023427355.1 of Pseudomonadota bacterium. Lineage (GTDB taxonomy): Bacteria > Pseudomonadota > Alphaproteobacteria > Micropepsales > Micropepsaceae > Rhizomicrobium. Next base: position 263 of record JAEZBK010000002.1, on the reverse strand, counting down.
CGGGCGCGCCCACCATGCGGCTCACCGGCGGCGCGCTGGCGCGGCTGGACCTCATCACGCCGCCGGGGCACCGGGCGCAGATCGCCCTGACCATCACCGACGATTTCCCGCATGCCCAGGCGATCGTGATCATTTCGGCGATTCCTTCAGGAAATTCAGGAAACTAGGTGTCGAAAGCCGGGCGGGCGGCTTGACAGGGACGGCCCCCTGCCGCTTTGGTGCCCCCCCCCCCCACCCCCCCCGCCCGATTTCCCCCAAACAAT
>JAEZBK010000201.1 GCA_023427355.1 Pseudomonadota bacterium | reverse complement strand
AGGTCATAGTGCAGGCTCTCGATCTCCTCAGGCTCATCCTCGTCGCTATCGGAAAGGTCGAGATCGGCGGGATCTACCGAGCGGCGGGCCCCAGTGCCGATGAAATGCAGCTCACGGCTGAAGGCGTGCGTGATCTTGGAAGCCACAGGTTCCAGGGTTACGACACAGGCCTGCACCACCTCGGCCTCCAGGCGATAATCCAGCCCAAAACGGGTGGGCGCGGTCTTGGACAGTTTCACCGTGGCAGCGAAGTGCGGCAGTGCCACGATCTGCGCCAGCTTCACAATGGCTGCGGCCTCCGCTTCGCTGGCTTCGATCCTCACCTCGTCGCCTGCATTGCCCAGGCGGTTCAGGTTGTAGTTGCGGGATATGGCTGCGGTCATGCGTTCCACAAGGTTGGCAGAGGTCCGAAATCCAGCGTATCGGAACGGGAATATTTCACGTGTTCGCGCGCCCCAAAAGCATAGTCCGCGAGGGTGCGGACACGGATCGCATTGTCAGGACGTTCGCGGTAAAGATTGCGGTTGAGCGCTGCCGCCAGTTCTTCTTCGTCCCTCGCCGCCCCATAGACGGTCATGCGGCCATACCAGGCATCGGCGAACTGGCGCATCTTGCGGCCAAGGCCCATGTCGCCCTGGCCCTGTTCGCGCATGGCCTCGTCAAAGCCGACAAAAATGGCGTCCGTCAGGGCCTGCGCCGCTTCACCTTTCAGGTGCTCCAGCGCCATCCAGCCATGCAGCGCAACCAGGTCGAAGCGGCCGTCCACAGTATCGGGAACTTCGAACTCCCGGAAAAAGACCGGATCGCGGGCCCGGGCCACCAGGACGGTATAGAGCCCCTGCCCCAGAGCCTTCCGCGACGCCGTTTTGCCGAACCATTTCAACATGAACCCTGCCGTATCCCGATACCCTTGCCCGGCGGTTGGGCCTTGCGCCGCCTGCCCCCTAGGCGTTAGACGAGACCCATGAAACTGGCAATCCCTTCGGCGCTGTTCCTCGGCATGGCCCTTCTGGTGGCCTGTGCCCCGGTGGTCAGCACCCGCGGCTATATCGCCGATTCCGACCTCGAATCCGCGATCAAACCCGGCGCTGACACCAAGGCCAGCATCCAGGAGCGCCTGGGATATGCCTCGACCACCGCGACCTTCGGCGGCGACAATACCTGGTATTACATCTCCTATCGCGAGAAGCAGATCGCCTTCTTCAATCCGACGGTGCTGGAGCGAAAAATCCTTGCCGTGTCCTTCGATGGCGACGGAAAGGTGACCGGGCTTCGCCGCTACGGCCTGGAACAGGGGCGCGTCATCAATTTCGAGACCCGTACCACCCCGGCGCGCGGGCGTGAGCTTACCTTCCTGCAGCAGCTCCTGAACGCCCAGACCGGCGCCGACACCTCGCCCATTCAGGATGTAAACCCCGGCGGCGGCGGTTTGCCGTAGTCTGGCTATCGGCCTTCGATCGAAAAGCCCTTCACCGGATGCAAAAAAAGCCCCCACATCGCTGTGCGGGCTTTTTTCATCGCATCGTCACATCACGCCATATGGGCCAGTGTCGCCAAAAGCAGAAGGGCGACAATATTGGTGATCTTGATCATCGGATTCACGGCCGGACCTGCGGTGTCCTTGTAGGGATCACCGACCGTATCACCGGTCACCGCGGCCTTGTGGGCATCAGAGCCCTTTCCGCCATGATGGCCATCCTCGATATACTTCTTGGCGTTGTCCCAGGCGCCGCCGCCCGATGTCATCGAGATGGCGACGTAGAGGCCCGTGACGATCACGCCCATCAATGATGCACCCAGCGCGTTGAACGCGGCGGTCTTGCCGGCAACCAGCAGCGCGATGACGAACAGCACCACCGGCGCGAAGACCGGCAACATGGAGGGCACGACCATTTCCCGGATCGCCGACTTGGTCAGCAAGTCCACGGCGCGGGCATAGTCAGGCTTTTGCGTACCCTGCATGATGCCCGGCATTTCGCGGAACTGGCGGCGCACTTCCTCGACCACGCTGCCTGCGGCCCGGCCCACGGCGGTCATCGAGATACCGCCGAACAGGAAAGGCAGCGCGCCGCCATAGAGAAGACCCACGACAACCCAGGGATCCGACAGGCTGAAGGTCGGCGGCACGATCCCGGCGAAAAAGCCGGTACCCTGCGCGGCGAAATACTTCAGATCCTCGGTATAGGCGGCGAAGAGCACCAGCGCGCCCAGACCAGCCGAGCCGATGGCATATCCCTTCGTCACGGCCTTGGTGGTATTGCCCACCGCGTCGAGCGCATCGGTGGTCTTGCGCACATCGCCTTCCAGACCGCTCATCTCGGCAATGCCACCGGCATTGTCGGTGACCGGACCAAAAGCGTCGAGCGCCACGATCATGCCCGCCAGCGACAGCATCGTGCTGACGGCGATGGCAATGCCGAACAGGCCCGCCATCGAATACGTCAGGATGATGCCGGCACAGATCACGATCGCGGGCATCGCGGTGGCTTCCATCGACACCGCCAGGCCCTGGATCACGTTGGTGCCATGGCCTGTGACCGAGGCCTGGGCAATGCGCTTGACGGGCGAAAAGCCGGTGCCGGTGTAATACTCCGTGATCCAGATCAGCGCACCAGTGACGGCCAGACCGACCAATCCGCACCAGAACAGGGTCATGCCGGTGAAGCTGACCGCCGCATCACCCTCGCCAATGGTCAGGACATTATTCATGCCCACCATCACATCGGTCAGCGGCCATAGGCCGATCAGCGACAAAATCACGGTGACGACCACGCCCTTGTAGAGCGCGCCCATGATGTTGTTCGACGCGCCCAACCGTACGAAGAAGGTACCGACGATCGAGGTGAGAATGCTCATGCCGGCAATGGCCAGCGGATACAGCATCATCGTGTTCTTGAGATCCCCGGTGAAATAGATCGCGGCCAGAACCATGGTCGCCACGGTGGTGACGGC
>JAEZBK010000142.1 GCA_023427355.1 Pseudomonadota bacterium | reverse complement strand
CATCAGGGCCGAGGAAGCCGAGCCATCCACGTCATAATCGCCGAACACGGCGATCTTCTCGCCGCCCGCCAGCGCCGCGGCCACGCGCGCCACAGCTTTGTCCATGTCGTGCAGCAAGAGCGGATCGGGCAGGAATTTTTTCAGCGACGGATTGAGATAATCGCGCACATCCGCTTCGGCGATCCCGCGCGCCGCCAGCAGCCGCGCCAGGGGCGTGGAAATCTGGTGCGCGCGCACCAGCGCCGCCGCAGCCTCGTCATCGACCGGCTTGAATTGCCAGCGCCGCCCGCTGAAGGACCGCGCGACGCCGAACGCGGCTTGCGGCACGGCGTTCAGGCAGCCTCCATCGGGATCATGCAAGGCTTGGCGCGCACCTTGTCCGATGCGGCAATGGCGGCCAGCGCCTTTTCCACCCGGCCCTGCGCCGCTTCATGGGTGATCATCACGATGGCCACGCCCTCGCCGGGGTTGCGGCCGCGCTGGATCATGCTTTCGATGGAAACGCCCGCATCCGAAAGCGCGCCTGCGATCCCCGCCAGCACGCCGGGCACGTCCAGCACCTCAAAGCGCAGGTACCAGGGGCAGACGGTGGCGCCTGCGGGCGCGGGATCGAGCCTTGCCAGTTGCGCCGCCGGGCGGCCAAAGGCCGGGCGGAACGCACCCGCCGCCGCTTCCACGATGTCCGAAATCACGGCGGATGCCGTGGGCGCCTCGCCCGCGCCGCGGCCGGAGAAGAAGAACGGGCCCGCCGCCCCGGCATCCACCATCACGCCATTCTGCGCGCCATCCACATTGGCCAGCGGCGAACGCACCCGCACCATCGAGGGCGAGACCTTCTGCTCGACGCCATTGTGCGTGCGCCGGGCCACGCCCAGCAGCTTGATGCGATAGCCGAATTCGGACGCGAAATGGATGTCGGCGGCGGTGATGGCGGTGATCCCCTCCACCGTCATGCTGGAAAGGTCGGGCGCGGTGCCGAACACCAGCGCCGCCAGCAGCGCCAGCTTGTGCGCCGTGTCGCCGCCGCCCACGTCCAGCGTGGGATCGGCCTCGGCATAACCCAGCTTCTGCGCATCCTTCAGCACATCGGCGAAACCGGCGCCGGTGGCTTCCATCTCGGTCAGGATATAGTTGCAGGTACCGTTCAGGATGCCCTTCACCGCCTGCACCTGGTAGGCCACCAGGCTCTCGCGCAGCGTCTTGACGATGGGAATGCCGCCCGCGACCGCCGCCTCGAACTTCAGCGCCACGTCATGCGTCTCCGCCAACTGCGCCAGCGCATGTCCATGCTTGGCCAGAAGCGCCTTGTTGGCGGTCACGACATGCTTGCCGTTCTTCAGCGCGGTCTCGACCAGCTGGCGGGCCACACCCTCCTCGCCGCCGATCAGTTCGACCACGCAGTCGGCGTCACCCTGCGCGAGCGCCAGCGGATCGGCGACGAAGTTCGGCACCGCAAATCCGCGCTCCTTCTTCGCATCGCGGGCCGATGCCGCCACGATCTCCAGCTTGCGGCCCGCGCGGGTGGACAGGTCATCGCCACGGTCGGCGATCGCCTTGACCACGCCGCCGCCCACGGTGCCGAGCCCGGCAATGGCAATCCTGAAAGGCTTCATTTCGCGGAAGCCAGGTCGCTGGGAGCATTGTTGCTGCCCATGGACAGGAACTTCTTCACATTGCGCGCGGCCTGGCGGATGCGCTGTTCGTTCTCCACCAGCGCGACACGGACATAGCCTTCGCCATATTCGCCAAAGCCGATGCCGGGCGATACCGCCACCTGGGCATGGATCAGCATGTCCTTGGCGAACTCCATCGAGCCCAGTTCCTTGTACTTTTCCGGCACCGGGGCCCAGGCGAACATCGAGGCCTCGGGCGCGGGAATATTCCATCCGGCCTGGGCCATGCTCTTCACCAGCACGTCGCGGCGCGCCTTGTAGACGGCGCGGATCTCGTCGGCGATGCTCTGCGGGCCGTTCAGCGCCGCCGCCGCCGCGACCTGGATGGGCGTGAAGGCGCCATAGTCCAGGTAGGACTTGATGCGGGCCAGCGCGCCGATCAGCTTCTCGTTGCCCGCCGCGAAGCCCATGCGCCAGCCGGGCATGGCATAGGTCTTGGACAGGGACTGGAACTCGATCGCCACATCCTTGGCGCCTTCGACCTGCAGGATCGAGGGCGGCGGATTGTTGTCGTCGAAATAGATGTCGGCATAGGCAAGGTCGGACAGCACCCAGATTTCGTGCTTCTTCGCGAACTTCACGACTTCCTTGTAGAAGTCGAGGCCCACCACCTGCGCCGTGGGATTGGACGGATAATTCACCACCATCGCCAGCGGCGACGGCACCGAATGGCGTGTCGCCACGCCGATCTTGGACAGATATTCCTCCGGGCTGGTCGCCGGGACATGCCGGATCGCCGCGCCGGCGATGGTGAACCCGAAGGCGTGGATGGGATAGGCCGGGTTGGGCACCAGCACCACATCGCCCGGCGCGGTGATCGCCATGGCGAGGTTGGCGAAGCCTTCCTTCGAGCCCAGCGCCGCGATCACCTCGGTGTCGGGATTCAGGTCCACGCCGAAGCGGCGCTTGTAGTAGGCGACATGGGCCTTGCGCAGGCCCTTGATGCCGCGCGACGCCGAATAGCGATGGGCGCGCGGGTCCTTGGCGGTCTCGCACAGCTTGTCCACGATGAAGTCGGGCGTCGGCATGTCGGGATTGCCCATGCCGAAATCGATGATGTCTTCGCCCCGGGCGCGGGCCTGGGCCTTGAGGCGGTTCACTTCTTCGAAAATGTAGGGCGGCAACCGCTTGATGCGGTAGAAATCGGTCTGCATGGCTTTGAATCCTGTGCGCGCGGCAGAATCGGGGATTCATGCCCCCGGCGCAATCATTTTTGCGTTAAAATGCGGCTTTTCCAGGCAGATCAGCCCTGCACGTAGATTTCCGCGCGCCGGTTGCCCTCTTCGCCCCGGGGCATGGATTCGTAATAGACCGGCTGGCTGTCGCCCACCGCATCGATCTGCAATTGGCTGGAGGGCACGCCCTGGTTCATCAGCTCGCGCGCCACGGCGTTGGCCCGGGCCTGGGACTTGGTGAAGATGACCTCCAGGTGGCGCTCCACCGGCATGTTGGGCGTGCGGCTGGAGGCATGGCCCACCACCCGGATGCGGCCATTGCCGCCCGCCGCCTTGAAGGCCGCGACGGCATTGCGGATCTGGGTCCGGGCAGCAGCATTCAGCACCGTGCCGTCACCGGGGAAATAGACCACGGCGGACGGGGGAATCCCGCCATTGCGGGCGGCGATGGCGGCGATGGCCGAGGCCGGCTCGGAACCGGAGCGCGACAGGACCGAGCCGCCCGCGCCGGGAACGGCGGACAGGGCCGCGCCGGTGCTGGCGGCGGTCTGCTGGTAGCGGGCAATGATGGGCGCGGAGACGAAATTGCTCACGCTGGGATCCAGCGCCGGGGCCGCCGATGGCTTGAAGCCGAGCTGGCTGTCAGACACCACCGGGGTCGGCATGATGG
>JAEZBK010000055.1 GCA_023427355.1 Pseudomonadota bacterium | reverse complement strand
CTGCTGCCCTGGATGGCGCTAAATTCTTTCCAACGTCACGAAACTATACGCCAGTCCATCGGCGCCGACGTGATCTTCGCGCGCGATTTCCCGCCATGGCGTGCGATCAAAATCGAACACGGCATCGCCTTCGAAGTCTGCCTGCACCTCGGTCAGTTCGATGCGATCCGCCGCGGCCAGAGCAGCCCGATAAATCTCCGCGCCGCCGATCACGAATACATCATCCATTTGCAGCGCGGCTTCCAGCGTGGCCCGCTCGGCGCCGTCCGCGCACCATCCGGCGGCGCGCGTCACCACGACATTGCGCCGTCCCGGCAGGGGCCGGTTCTTCGGCGGCAGCGAATCCCAGGTCTTGCGCCCCATCACCACCGTGTGGCCCAGCGTCAGCGCCTTGAAGCGTTTCAGGTCTTCGGGCAACCGCCACGGGATCGCGCCGTCTTTGCCGATCACGCCATTGCGTGCCGCCGCCACCACCAGCGTGATCATGCGCACATCTCCCGCAAAGGTTCCGCGCGCGGGGACACAATTGCGCCCCACTTCGCCGCATTCGCGCGCTTGCTGAACGAAATCTGCATGTTCGTGTTCATGCTGCAGTCATGTCGCTTTCGCCATGATCCGGGGGCAATGGAACCGGCGCCCGATCCCCAGGGTTTATGGTTCAGATGAGGTTCGGAGTAAACGCCATGAAAAAGATGCTTCTTCTTTCCGCCGCCCTGATCGCGGCGATGGCGGGCCCGGCGATGGCCCAGCGTGACGGTGGCGGACGCGGTGAAGGCCCCCGCGCCGGCCAGAGCCAGCAGCAATATCCCAATCGCAGCGGCCGCGAAGGCGCGGTGCGCCCGCAGCAGCAGAATCGCGGTCCCGGCCCGCAGCGCCAGGACGTCCAGGCGCCGCAACAGCGCCAGGCGCCCCAGCAGGCCCAGCGCGACTTCAACCGGGACGGCCGCAGCGACATGCGCCGCGACAATGACCGCCGCGACAACCGCGCCGATTTCCGCCGCGACAATGACCGTCGCGACTTCGGCCGCAACGATCGCAACAACAATCGCGGCTGGAATGACAACAATCGCCGCTGGGACAACAATCGCGGCTGGGACAATCGCCGCTATTCCCAGTATTACCGGAACTGGAACTCGGCCACCCGGTATCGCGCCGGCACCTATTACCGGCCGTCCGGCTATTACTATCGCCGCTGGACCTTCGGCGACATCCTGCCCAGCCTGTTCTGGTCGAACCGCTACTGGCTGAACAACTACTATGCCTATGACCTGCCGCCGCCCCCCGCCGGCACCGTCTGGGTCCGGTATGGTGACGACGCCCTGCTCATCGATCGCTTCACCGGCGAGGTGATCCAGGTTTCCTACAGCGTCTTCTGGTAAAAAAGCCCGGTAAAGGTGCCGCATCCACAAGGGTGCGGCACCTTGGGGCTTACACGCCCTGCCCCACCTGCTATAAGCCGCCACGGAAAACCCGCGAATGCCTCGCGGGTTTTATTGCGTGGAACAGACATGTCGAACGTCACCGTGATCGGCGCCCAGTGGGGCGACGAAGGCAAAGGCAAGATCATCGACTGGCTGTCGAACCGCGCCGACATGGTGGTGCGCTTCCAGGGCGGCAACAATGCCGGCCACACCATCGTGGTGGGCGACAAGACCTACAAACTCTCCCTGCTGCCTTCCGGCGTCGTGCAGGGCAAGCGTTCGATCATCGGCAACGGCGTGGTGGTGGACCCCTGGTCCCTGCGCGACGAAATCGCCAAGGTCGGCGCCGCCGGCCTCAGCGTGACCCCCGACCTGCTGGTGCTGGCGGAGAATGCCTGCCTTGTCCTGCCGCTGCACCGCGAGCTCGACGCCATGCGCGAGGACGCCGCCGCCCAGAAGATCGGCACCACCAAGCGCGGCATCGGCCCCACCTATGAAGACAAGGTGGGCCGCCGCGCCATCCGCGCCATCGACCTGAAAGATCCCGCGACGCTGCCCCTGAAGATCGAGAAGCTGCTGGCGCACCACAATGTGCTGCGCCGCGGCTTCGGCCATCCGGAAGTGGATGCCCCCGCCCTGCTGCAGGCGCTGACCGAACTGGCGGCGAAGATCGTGCCCTTCATCGGTTCGTCCTGGCGCGAACTGCATGCCGCCAAGCAGGCCGGCAAGCGCATCCTGTTCGAGGGTGCCCAGGCCGTGCTGCTCGACATCGACCATGGCACCTATCCCTTCGTCACCTCGTCGAACACGGTGGCGGGCCAGGCGGCAGCGGGATCCGGCGTTTCCCCGCGCGACATCGGCACGGTTCTGGGCATCGTCAAGAGCTACACCACCCGCGTCGGCGAAGGCCCCTTTCCCACCGAACTGAAAGACGCCACCGGCGAGAGGCTGGGCGAACGCGGCCATGAATTCGGCACCGTGACGGGGCGCAAGCGCCGCTGCGGCTGGTTCGACGCGGTGCTGGTGCGCCAGACCTGCATCACCGGCGGCGTGGACGGCATCTGCCTGACCAAGCTGGACGTGCTGGACGGCTTTGACGAGCTGAAGGTCTGCACGCATTACATGCTGGACGGCCAGAAGCTGGACCACCTGCCCGCCGACGCCAACGAACAGGCCCGCGCCGTGCCGGTCTATGAGACGCTGCAGGGCTGGAGCGAAACCACCGCCGGGGCGCGAAGCTGGGCCGACCTGCCCGCCAACGCCATCAAGTATGTCCGCCGCATCGAGGAACTCATCGCCTCGCCGGTGCTGCTGCTCTCCACCTCGCCGGATCGCGACGACACGATCATGGTGAAGGATCCCTTCGTCCAGTAAATTCCCTGATGAAGGGAAGCCTGGCGAAATGCCAGGCGCGCGGTTTCAGGGCTTCACAAAATGATTGAGCGGGCCATGGCCTGCGCCCAGGCCGGGCGCGGTGCGGATGGCCTGCTGCACATAGGAATGGGCGCGGCGCACCGCCTCCTCCAGCGGACGCCCCTGCGCCAGCCCTGACGCGATGGCCGATGCCAGGGTGCAGCCCGTGCCATGGGTATGCCGCGTCTCGATGCGCCGGGCTTCCAGCACCATCAATTCGCCGCTCTGGCCATCCGCCAGCACATCCCGCACCACCGGACCGGGGGCGTGGCCGCCCTTGAACAGCACATGGCGCGCGCCCAGTTCGAAAAAGGCTTTCGCCGCCTTTCGCGCCTCCTCGTCATTGCCGGGCGCGAAACCGATCAATGCCTCGCATTCCGGCAGGTTGGGCGTCACCAGCGTCGCCAAAGGCAACAAGTGCGTGCGGATGGCCTGGACGGCTTCATCGGCCAGCAGTTTGGCCCCGCCCTTGGCGACCATCACCGGATCCAGCACCAGCGGCGCCTCATACCCGCGCAGCGCGCCCGCCACCGCCTGCACCATGGCGGCATCGCCCAGCATGCCGGTCTTGATCGCATCGGCGCCGATATCGGACAGGCAGGCCGCGATCTGCCCCTGCACCACCGGCGTCTCGATGGGCTGCCAGCCGCTGACGCCCAGCGTGTTCTGCACCGTCACCGCGGTGATCGCGGTCATGGCATAGACGCCAAAAGCCGTCGCGGTCTTGATGTCGGCCTGGATGCCGGCGCCGCCGCCGCTGTCCGAACCGGCGACGATCAGGAGGCGTGGCAGGCTCAAGCGGCCGCTTCTTCGATGGCCGACGCGATGTCGCGCACCACGGCGCGCACCAGCTTCTCATCCTCGCCTTCGGCCATGACACGGATCAGCGGCTCGGTGCCCGACTTGCGCACCAGGATGCGGCCATGCGCGCCCAGCCGGGCGTTGCAGGCCGCGATCAGGGATTTGACGCGCGCGTCTTCCAGCGGCTGGCCATTCTTGAAGCGCACATTTTCGAGCACCTGCGGAAGCGGATTGAACAGATGCGCCACTTCCGAGGCGGGCTTCCCTTCCTGGGCCAGCACCGCCAGCACCTGCAGCCCCGCCACCAGCCCGTCGCCGGTGGTGGAGACGTCGGACAGGATGATGTGACCCGACTGTTCGCCGCCCACATTGAAGCCGCCCTTCTGCATTTCCTCCAGCACATAGCGGTCGCCGACTTTGGCGCGCGCCAGCTTCAGGTTGATGGATTGCAGGTAATGCTCCAGGCCGGCATTCGACATCACGGTGCCGACCACGCCATCCCCTTTCAGCTTGTCCTTGCGCGACCAGTTCTTGGCGATCAGCGCCAGGATCTGGTCGCCATCAATGACATTGCCCTTCTCGTCGCACATCACCACCCGGTCGGCATCGCCATCCAGTGCGATGCCGAAATCGGCGCGGGTCTCACGCACCTTGGCGCACATGGCCTGCGGCTCGGTCG
>JAEZBK010000033.1 GCA_023427355.1 Pseudomonadota bacterium | reverse complement strand
GCGCTCGACAAGGCCGCCTGATCCTGCCGGACAAAACAAAAAAGCCCGCGTCGCAAGACGCGGGCTTTTTCTTGGGTGGCGCCGGGCGTTACGCCTGCGCCTTGAGGTCCCGGCGCGCCTGGTGCAGCAGCGGCTCGGTGTAACCCGAAGGCTGTTCCTTGCCCTTGAACACCAGGTCGCAGGCCGCCTTGAAGGCGATGCCGTCAAAGCCGGGCGCCATCGGCTTGTAGAGCGGGTCACCCGCATTCTGCTGGTCCACCACCTTGGCCATGCGCTGGAGCGTCTCGGTCACCTGCGCCGGCGTGGTGATGCCATGCTCCAGCCAGTTGGCGATGTGCTGGGACGAGATGCGCAGCGTGGCGCGGTCTTCCATCAGTCCGACATTGTTGATGTCCGGCACCTTGGAGCAGCCAACGCCCTGGTCCACCCAGCGCACGACATAGCCCAGGATACCCTGCGCATTGTTGTCCAGCTCCTTCTGCACCGCATCGGCCTGCCAGTTGGGGCGGTCGGCCACCGGGATGGTCAGGATGTCGCCCAGCTTCGCGCGCGGGCGCGACGCCAGTTCCTTCTGCTTCGCTGCGACGCTGACCTGGTGATAATGCAGCGCATGCAGCGTGGCGGCGGTGGGTGAGGGCACCCAGGCGCAGCTCGCGCCCGATTGCGGATGGCCGATCTTGGCCTTCAGCATTTCGCCCATCTTGTCCGGCATGGCCCACATGCCCTTGCCGATCTGCGCCTTGCCGGGCAGGCCGCACAGAAGGCCGATATCCACATTCTGGTCTTCATAGGCCTTCAGCCAGGTGCTGGTCTTCATCTCGCCCTTGGGCAGCATGGGGCCCGCCTGCATCGAGGTGTGCATCTCGTCGCCGGTGCGGTCCAGGAAGCCCGTGTTGATGAAGACGATGCGGTCCTTCACGGCCCGGATCACTTCCTTCAGGTTGGAGGAGGTGCGGCGCTCCTCGTCCATCACGCCGATCTTCATCGTGTTGCGGGCCAGGCCCAGCACATCCTCGATGCCGTCGAACAGCGTGTTGGCAAACGCGACTTCCGCAGGGCCATGCATCTTGGGCTTGACGATGTAGATCGAGCCCTTGCGGCTGTTGGACAGCTTGCCGGTGTGCTTGAGGTCGTGCAGCGAGATCAGGCTGGTGATCACCCCGTCCATGATGCCTTCGGGAATCTCGCTGCCGTCCTTCAGCAGGATGGCGTCGTTGGTCATCAGGGGTCCGACATTGCGGATGAAGAGCAGGCTGCGGCCCGGCAGGGTCAGCGTGCCGCCGTCGGGCGCCGTATAGACGCGGTCGGGGTTGAGGGCGCGGGTCATGGTCTTGCCGCCCTTTTCGAAGGTGGCGGTCAAGGTGCCGTTCATCAGGCCCAGCCAGTTGCTGTAGGCGCCGACCTTGTCCTCGGCATCCACGGCGGCGATGGAATCCTCGCAGTCCATGATGGTGGTGACGGCGCTTTCCAGCACCACATCGCTGATGCCTGCCTTGTCGGTCTTGCCGATGGGCGTGGAACGGTCGAAATGCACTTCGATATGCAGGCCGTTCTGCTCCAGCAGGATCAGTGCGGGAGCGCCCGCATCGCCGGCATATCCCTTGAAGTGCGACGGATCCTTCAGCGCGGGCTCCAGCGCACCATTCTTCACGGCGAAGCCGGTAGCGTCCTTCCAGGATCCCGAAGCCAGCGGGACAGCCTGGTCCAGCGCTTCGCGCGCAAACGCGATTACGGCCTGGCCGCGCTTTTCGTTGTAGCCCTTGCCCGCCGCCAGATCCCCGTCCTGGGCAATCGCGTCGGTGCCGTAAAGCGCGTCATACAGGCTGCCCCAGCGCGCATTGGCGGCGTTCAGGCCGAAACGCGCATTGGTCAACGGCACCACGAGCTGGGGCCCCGCGATGGTGGCGATTTCCGGGTCCACATTCTGGGTGGTGATCTGGAAATCGGCGCCTTCGGGCACCAGGTAGCCGATGCTTTCCAGGAAGGCGCGATATTCGGCCGCGTCGTGCGGCTTGCCTTTGCGCGCGCGGTGCCAGTCGTCGATCGCGGCCTGCAGCCGGTCGCGTTCCGCCAGCAGCGCCTTGTTTTGGGGTGCCAGACGATGGACCAGGGCCGAAAAGCCCGCCCAGAATTTGTCCGCGTCCAGCCCGGTGCCCGGCAGGGCCTGGCGTGTGACGAAATCATGCAAGGGGCGAGCGACCTCGAGGCCGTGAACAGAAATGCGATCCGACATGTGTTTCTTCTTTTGTTTCAGGGAGAGCGCGGCAGCCTAAAACGGTTGCACCACCGGGTCAAAATGAAAAAGGCCGGGCTTGCGCCCGGCCTTTTTGCATCGTTCTGCCAACCGCTTACGGGTGCAGATAGGTGGGGATCATCCAGGTCCAGTGGAACTGGGTCATCCAGACCAGCAGGCCCAACAGGATGGTGAAGATGATCGAGTGGATGAAGGTCCGGCGGAAGATCATCGACTCCTTGCCCTTCAGGTCCGACACCGCCACGCCCGTCGCGATATTCTGCGGCGAGATCATCTTGGCGAAGGTGCCGCCCGACGAGTTGGTGGCCGCCATCAGCACCGGGTCGAAGCCCAGCTGGTTGGCCGCCACGACCTGCAGGTTGCCGAACAGCGCGTTGCCCGACGAGTCCGAACCCGACAGGAACACCGCCAGCCAGCCCAGGAAGGCCGACAGCAGCGGGAACAGCCAGCCGGTTTCGGCAACACCCATGCCCAGCGTGTAGGTCAGCCCCGAATAGTTCATCAGGTAGGCCAGGCCCACGATCGCGCCCACCGTCAGCGCCGGCAGCATGATCTGGCCGAACGCCGTGCGGAACGCCTTCACGACGCCGCCCAGATACTGGCCGGTCACGAAGGCGGTCACGATCGCGGTCAGCAGGATCGCCGTGCCGGTGGCGAAGGGCTGCCAGTTCCACACCGCTGCATAGGGACGCTCATACAGGGTGATGAAGACCTGGTTGTGCAGGCCCGGCCACTGGATGGGCTGCGCCAGCCAGGTGGCGACGGCCAGTTCGGTCCAGACGAACACGATCGCGCACATGATCAGCCAGGGCATCCAGCCCTGCCAGGACGGAATGTGCTTGAAGGGCGAGTTCGGATCTTCCGGCGGCACCGTCAGCGCGAATTCCGCCGAAGGCTTGGGCGACCACACCTTCAGGAACAGCACGGTGGCGATCAGCGAGGAACCCGCCGAAATCACGTCGGTCAGTTCATAGGTGATGTAGTTGGACGACACGAACTGGCCCAGCGCGAAGAAGCCGCCTGCCACAAACAGGACCGGCCACAAATCGCGGATGGAGCGCAAGCCGCCGAACATGGCGATGACATAGAAGGGCAGCAGCAGCCCGAAGAAGGGCAGCTGACGGCCCACCATCGCGCCCAGCACATGGGCGTCATAGTTGGTCACGCCCGCCAGGGTGGTGATCGGGATGCCCAGGGAGCCGAAGGCCACCGGCGCGGTGTTGAAGATCAGGGCATAGACCACCGCATCAATGGACTTGAAGCCCAGCATGATCAGAAGCGACGCGGTGATCGCCACCGGGGCGCCGAACCCCGACACGCCTTCGAGCAGCGAGCCGAAGCCATAGCCGATCACGATCAGCACGATGCGCTTGTCGTTGGGCAGGTTTTCCAGCACCCAGCGGCGGAAGGCGTCGAAGCGGCCCGACTGCAGCGCGACGTTATAAAGTGTCAACGCCGCCAGCACGATCCACATGATCGGCCAGAAGGCGAAGGCCACGCCATTGGCGGTGGACGACAGGGCGATGCTGACCGGGGTCTGCCAGACGAAGATGGCGACGATCAGCGCGCTGACCAGGCCGGCCAGCGAGGATTGCCAGGCCGGGCGCTGCAACACGCCCAGCATGATCAGCACCACGAAGATCGGGATGGCCGCCACAAGGAAGGACAGCCACAGGCTGTCGCCCACCGGCGTCAGTAGCTGGTGAAAAAGTCCGTCGTCCATCTCGCCTCTCCGTATGCAGCGCTTTTGTTTGCGCCGTGTTTCCCCACGTCATCGGGCCGCCGCCATGCTGGCGAAAGCGCCTGACGCTTGCTGTTTGCGGGTGTCGGGATTTTGTGCGTGGCAGACCAGGACACCGGACCGCTCTTCGCGAACCCGGCGTGTCATGACCCGCCTGCTCCCTTGTCCCCGCTCTGGTCTAGGCAGCCGTTAGAGCAAAAAAAACGGTTTCAGAAAAGGAAATTGCCACGGTGCAGTGCAGCAAGCGGGCATCGGCGCAGGTGCAAATGGTCGCGATGCAGCGTCTTGGTTGTGAAGCGGCGATGACAGCCGTGCCTAACCGTTCCAGGTGGAAGCGACGTGATCGGGATCGTCCTGCGAACTGCGCTCCGACAACAGGAAGTCGTAATAGCCGCAGCTTTTGCCGCCCGGATACTGGCGGCAGATGGAGGGGCGGACCGTATAGATGGTGCAACCGCGCTTTTCCGTGTCGAAGAAGCGGCAGATGCGGCCGAAATGCTCCTCGCTCTTGCGGCGCATGGCATAGGGCTCATCACCCTCGACCTTGGTGAACTTCTTGCGCGCGTCCTTGAAGGACAGGCCGAAATGCTGGGCCAGCCGTTCCACGTCGCGTTTCTTCAGGGGGATGACCGGATAGGAGCAGCAATAACCCGGGCATTTCGAACAATTGTAAACCGCCACCGGGTGCCTTGCCTCGCGTGATGCTGCTTCGCTCCTTATAGACGGGAAGCCACGGCGCCGTCCCGGCCCTGTTCCTGAGCATCTCGTCGCGCCCAGGGGACCGCGTGCCCTTCCTGCCCTTTGGGGAGCAGGCCCGGGGGCGGTTCCCGTGGCGAACCCTCCCCGTCCGCAGACAGACCAGGAGGGTGGCGTTAAGTCATTGATATAATTTTACTATTTATGTTAACGGTGCTCCAGCCATGCCCCTGGGGCTGGCAAAGGACCGCAGGCTACGCACATCTGTCATGTTGCGCCGCAAATGGTGGCGTGCTGACATAGCGCGTAAATCTAATAAGAAGCGGGCCAATCCCGTGCCTCCCCTTCCTGGCCTGCGGCCGATGGGGGCGGGCCGGGATATCGTGCCCGCGAATGGGCATTTGGGGTTTTGCGTATGAGCCTGCCGCCGAAACAGGGTCTTTATGACCCGCGCAACGAGCATGACGCCTGTGGCGTCGGCTTTGTCGCCAATATCAAGGGCGCGAAGTCCCATGCCATCATCGGGCAGGGGCTCCAGCTCCTGATCAATCTCGACCATCGCGGCGCGGTGGGCGCGGACCCGCTGGTGGGCGACGGCGCCGGCATCCTGATCCAGATTCCCGACCCCCTGTTCCGCCAATGGGCCGAACAGACCGGCGTGCCCCTGCCGCCGCCGGGCGATTATGCCGTGGCCATGTGCTTCCTGCCGCGCGAGGCCAAGGCGCGTGAGATCGTGGTCAAGCAGTTCGAGCATTTCATCCGCGTCGAAGGCCAGAAATTGCTGGGCTGGCGCGATGTGCCCACCGATCCGGCCGGCCTGGGCCAGACCGTGCTGGACGGCATGCCGCTGATCCGCCAGGCGATCATCGCCAAGGGCCCGCACACCCGCGACCAGGATGCCTTCGAGCGCAAGCTGCTCACCATCCGCAAGCAGACCCAGAACCCGCTGGCCGAGCAGGCGCAGAAGCACAATCTTCCGGCGGTGCGGGATTTCTATGTTCCCTCCCTCTCCAGCCGCACCCTGGTCTACAAGGGCCTGCTGCTCGCCCATGACGTGGGCCGCTTCTATCGCGACCTGCAGGATCCGCTCTGCATCTCGGCGGTGGCGCTGGTGCACCAGCGTTTCTCGACCAACACCTTCCCGAGCTGGAAGCTGGCGCATCCCTATCGCTTCATTGCCCATAATGGCGAAATCAACACGGTGCGCGGCAACGTCAACTGGATGAATGCGCGCCGCCGCTCGCTGGAATCCGAGCTGCTCGGCCCCGATCTCGACAAGATGTGGCCGCTGATCCCGCACGGCCAATCCGACACCGCCTGCCTCGACAATGCGCTGGAACTGCTGGTGGCCGGCGGTTATCCGCTCGCCCATGCCGTGATGATGCTGATCCCCGAAGCCTGGGCCGGCAACAAGCTGATGGGCGCCGACCGCAAGGCGTTCTATGAGTATCACGCGGCACTGATGGAGCCGTGGGACGGACCTGCGGCGGTCGCCTTCACCGACGGCAACCAGAGCGGCGCGACGCGCGACCGCAACGGTCTCAGACCCGCTCGCTATATTGTAACCGACGACGACCGCGTCATCCTGGCGTCCGAAGCCGGCGTGCTGCCGGTCGCGGAGAAGAACATCGTCAAGAAGTGGCGTCTCCAGCCGGGCCGGATGCTGCTGATCGACCTCAATGAAGGCCGCATCGTCTCGGACGACGAAATCA
>JAEZBK010000015.1 GCA_023427355.1 Pseudomonadota bacterium | reverse complement strand
GAAAAATCCCTATGCCCCCAACAGCTTTTGGCGTATTTGCCCGCTGTCGTTTCGGGTACGGAAACATGGCGAAGATTTTCATCGATGGCGCAGCAGGCACGACGGGCCTGGAGATCCGCGAGCGTCTGGCGCCGCGTGCCGAACTGACGCTGCTGACGCTGTCGGACGCGCAGCGCAAGGATGCCGCCGCGCGCAAGGCGATGCTGAACCAAGCCGACCTGGTGATCCTGTGCCTGCCCGATGAGGCGGCGAAGGAAGCGGTCTCGCTGATCGAGAACCCGGATGTGCGGGTGATCGACGCTTCCACGGCCCACCGTGTTGCGCCGGGCTGGGTTTTTGGTTTCGCCGAACTGGAGGCCGATGGCGCGGCGCGGATTGCCGCCGCCAAGCGCGTGAGCAACCCGGGCTGCTGGTCCACGGGTTTCCTGTCCATCGTGCGGCCGCTGGTGCGCGCCGGGATCGTGCCTGCGGATTTCCCGCTGACCGTGCATGGCGTCTCCGGCTATTCCGGCGGCGGCAAGCAGATGATCGAGGAATTCGAGAAGACGGATTCCCCGGCCTATGTGGAGACCGTTTCTCGCACCTATGGCCTGAAGCTGGGCCACAAGCACATCCCGGAGATGATGCAGCATGCGGGACTGCGCGTGCCGCCGCTGTTTTCGCCCAGCGTGGCGCGCTTCCATCGCGGCATGCTGGTCGAAGTGCCGTTGCAACTCTTCGCGCTGCCGGGCCGGCCCAAGCCCGCCGATGTGCATGCGGCGCTGGACGCCGCGTATCGCGGCAAGGCGCTGGTGTCGGTTGCGGCGCCGGACGAGGCGGCGGGCCTGGCCACGCTGGATGCCGAATTGCTGGCGGGCACCAACCGCATGAAGCTGTTTGTGTTCGGCAATGAGACGATGGGACAGGCGCGGGTGGTTGCCGTGCTGGACAATCTGGGGAAGGGCGCGGGCGGTGCGGCGGTGCAGAACCTGAATCTGATGCTGGGCCTGCCGGAAACTTCCGGCCTCTGACGGCGCGCGAATTTTGCCAGCCGGGTTCGTCGCGCGTGCTCGCATGCCAGCGCACGCTTCGCGCCACGCTCCTGCCCATCGGCCAAAATTCCCTCGCGCCGGAATAATGGTATAGGTGCGAAATGGGACGCCTGCTCGCCATCGCCGCCGCCGCCTTCCTGCTTTTCGCGGGCGCGGTCTGGTATGCGGTGAAGCAGCCACCGCCGCCCCTGGGCTATGCCGGCCTGGAAATGGCGCGGCTGAGTGCGGCGGCGTCCAACCGCACGCCCAATCTGTCGCGTGGGGCGCTGGTGACCGCCGTGGAGGCCGAGAGCCCGGCCGCGAAGGCCGGATTGAAGCCCGGCGCGATCATCGCGGCGATAGATGGACAGGCGCTGCGCTCGGCGGCGCAGGCGGCCGAGCGGATCAAGGCCTATCGCGTGGGCGAGCGCGCGACCTTCACCGTGCATGAAGGGCTGGGCGATAAGGCGCGGGAGATCACGCTGACCTTCACGCAGATACCCGATCCCAAGTTGACCCAGAAATATTCGGTGCGCCCGCCCAGCACGCTGGCGAAGGATGCGAAGAAGCTGCCGCCCATGGCGGCCAATGCCGCCTGGTCGAACCGGCTGACGCGCGGGGCCAACATCGATCCGATCCCGCTGACGGGCCTGGGCAATGGGCGCTGCAACGCCGTGGCCCCCGACAAGTGGCGCATCATTGCCGCGGAGGCGGATGGCAGCCTGTTCCATCTCGCCATGCCGGGCCGGTTCCAGCAGGCGCTGATCGCGGATGTGCAGCGGGCAGGCGGCGTGTCGGAGACGATCCGCGACGTGCTGGCGGCACGCTTCGGATCGGACGCGAAGCTGGCACCGTCGCAGGACCAGCCGCATGGCTTCCGGCTGGCGCATTTCGGCAATGAGCGTGGCGGTACGGGCTTTGTCGTTTATCGCGTGCGGGGCGATCGCGTGCAGATGTGGGTGGCGGCGGCCGCGGCGACGGAAGCCGAATGGTCTCTGCCCATTGCGGGCGCGGTGGCATTCGCGCTGAATTGCGGCGGGGCGGCGAACCCGCGCGACAAGGCGATGGCGGCGACGAATGTGTCGGTGCAATGCCTGGAAGGCAAATGCCAGGACAGCGACATGGCGGCGTCCTACCTGACATCGTTGAAGCTGGGGTATGTGCATGACGCCAAGGGGCGGACCTATCTGGTCAATCCCAAGCGTGATTACTGGATCGGCGGTGCGCAGGGGCCGGGATTTTATCAGCAGGTTGGCGGCGAGAATGAAAAGCTGCTGCCGGGCAGGACCAATCGCACGCGCTGATTACTGTGCCTTGACCTTCACATAGGTGCCCGGCGCGTCGCCCAGCGGCTTGAGTTTGCCGTCACCGGGCGTGCGCGCGGTGATTTTTGCGCCCGACAGTTTCGACAGCCACTGGTCCCAGTCGGTCCACCAGGAACCGGGATGCTCGCTGGTGTCCTTGAGCCAGGCGTCGAAATCCTTCGCCTTCTTCTCATTGGTCCAGAATTGATATTTGTTCGCGGCGGGCGGATTGATCACGCCGGCGATATGGCCGCTGCCTGCCAGGATGAAGCGGGCAGGGCCGCCGAACAGGTTGACGGCCTTGTACACCGAGCGCGCCGGGGCGATGTGATCCTCGCGCGCCGATTGCAGATAGACCGGCACCTTGACCTTGGACAGGTCGAGCTTCACCCCGCCCAGCTCCATCTCGCCCCTGGCCAGCGCATTGTCGCGATAGCAGTTGCGCAGGTAGGACAGATGCAGCTTTTCGGGCATGCGGGTGGTGTCGCTGTTCCAGTAGAGCAGGTCGAAGGGCGCGACATCCTTGCCCAGCATGTAATTGTTGATGACGAAGGACCAGATCAGGTCGTTGGCGCGCAGCATGTTGAAGGCGGACGCCATCTTGGAGCCGCGCAGCACGCCGCCGGCCAGTTCCATCTGCTTTTGCAGGGCGGCGATCTGGGCGTCGTCCACGAAGACCAGCAGGTCGCCCGCCTCGCTGAAATCGGTCTGCGCCGCCCAGAAGGTGGCGGAATGAATGCGCCCACTTCCAAATTTGGAGTCTTTCTTCTGCGCCATGTGGGCGAGGGTGGCGGCCAATAGCGTGCCGCCGATGCAATAGCCGACACAGTTGGGATCGGGCACGCCCGTGGCCTTCTCCACCGCGTCCAGCGCGGCGAAGATGCCTTCGCGCATATACTCCTCGAAGCCCTTGTCGGCGGCGGAGACGTCGGGGTTCACCCAGGAGACGAGAAAGACCGTATAGCCCTGCGCCACCAGCCAGCGGACGAAGCTGTTCTCGGGCCGCAGGTCGATGATGTAGAACTTGTTGATCCAGGGCGGGAAGATCAGCAGCGGCCGTTCATGCACGGTCTGGGTGGCGGGTGCGTACTGGATCAGCTCGATCAGGTCGTTGCGGAAGATCACCTTGCCCGGCGTGGTGGCGACATTCTCGCCGATCACGAAGCCGTCGGCCGACTGGCGGATGGAGAATTCGCCCGGCACCCGGCCCAGATCGGCGGCAAGGTTCTCAAGGCCCTTGAGCAGGTTCTCGCCATTGCTGGCGATGGTGGCCTTGAGCACATCGGGATTGGTGAAGGGAAAGTTGGTGGGCGAGAAGGCATCGGTGAATTGGCGGGTGAAGAACTGGGCGCGGCGGCGTTCCTGTTCGGTCATGCCCGACAGCCTGCCCACCGTCTCCTGCATCGCGTTGGCGGTGAGCAGGTAGGATTGCTTCAGGAAATCGAAGATCTCGTTGTTGTGCCACTCCGGGCTGCGGAAGCGGCGGTCGCCCGGCGGCGGTTCGACCAGCGGTTTGGCCTCGCCGCCCAGCAGCTTGAGCGCGGTGCTTTCCCACAGCACAGTGACGTCGCGCCACCAGTCCTTCTGGGCCTGGGCCACGGTCTGGCGATTTTCGCCCATCGCGCGGGTGAGCGCCGCCAGCGCGCCGGAGATGTTCAGCGGATCGAGTGGGCCCTGGAGGGGGCGCTCGGCCATCTGGCGGACATTGGCGGCTGCCAGTTCCTGCGCGCGCAGGCCTGCACGCACCAGGTTGCGGGCCAGCGTCTGCGGGTCGGGTGGGGAAGGCGCATGGGGCGCTTCCGCAGTCTCTCGCGGCCCGGCGGCGGCGCGGGCGGAGGCCTTCGATTCGGCTTTGGTCTTGCTGGCCATGGCGGACAGGCAACTGTTAAGCGGGGCAGGGCCGTGCCGCAAGCCGCGCTTTTCCGTGAGCAGCCGCGCAAAACCCGCAACTTGCTGGGTATTCCCGGCATCGCGTGCTGGCGCGAGGCCCAAGGCCGGGTTATACCCGATGATGGTTAGCGCCCCTCAAGGCCCTCGGGGTTCCGGGCGCGGGGTGATGGCGTGACAGTCGGGAAATTGGGCATGACGACTACTTTTGCGCGTCCGTTGGCGCGGCTTGGCATGATCGCGGCGCTGGCCGCTTCGCTCGCAGCCTGCCAGACCATCGCCGATCTCGATCCCACCGGCCTGCTCGCCGAAGATTCCGCCCTGGGCGATACCCAGTCCGTGACGCCGGACCTGGCGGGCATTCCGTCCGCGCCGCAGGTCTCCGACACGTCGCGCGATACCGTCAGCGCGCTCAATGCCGCCGGTGTGCAGGCCCAATACAGCGCCGATGCGCTGCGCGCCGGCACCGAGCCTGCCGCCCCGCCGCCCACCGCCCCCGTGCCGATGAGCCCGCAGGTCGCCCAGGCCATGGCCGCTGCTGCCGCCCCGCCGACCACCGCGGCCCCCGCCATGCCCGCGCCGCCGCCGCCGGTCGCCGCTGCCGATGCACCCATTCCGGTGGCCGGAAACGCCACCCCCGTCGCCGCAGCGC
>JAEZBK010000323.1 GCA_023427355.1 Pseudomonadota bacterium | reverse complement strand
CCTGTTCCACACCCAGACGCCCGTGATCGAACACCTTGACCCCGACCTCACCATCCGGGGCCTGATGTTGATCCACGCCCGCAATGCGAGGCGATAAATGAAGAAACAGGATGAGCTGGTCTTCCTGCCGCTGGGCGGTTCCGGCGAGATCGGCATGAATTTCAATGCCTACGGCTATGGGCCGGAGCATGACCGCAAATGGATCGTGGTGGATTGCGGCGTGATGTTCGGACGCGAAACCTCCACGCCAGGCGTGGACGTGATCATGCCGGATATCAGCTTCCTGGCGGAACAACGCGACAATGTGCTGGGTATCGTCGCCACCCATGCCCATGAAGACCATATCGGCGCCATCGCCCCGCTCTGGCCGATGCTGCGCTGCCCTGTCTATGCCACCCCCTTCACGGCCCGCATCATCGAAGGCAAGCTGGAAGAGGCCGGACTGCTGGGGAAGGTGAAGCTCAGGGAAGTGAAGGTGGGCGGCGCTCTCAGCCTCGGGCCTTTCCTGCTGGATTTCGTTTCCATCACCCATTCCATCCTGGAGCCCAATCTTCTTGCGATCCGCACGCCACTGGGAACCATTGCCCACACCGGCGACTGGAAACTCGATCCCGATCCCCTGTTGGGCGAGAAGACGGATGAGGCTGCGCTGGCAAGGCTGGGCGATGCCGGTGTGCTGGCAATGGTCTGCGACTCGACCAACGCGCTCAATCCCGGCAGCTCCGGTTCCGAAAAGGATGTACGGGACAATCTCATCCATCTCGTTGGCACGCTGAAGGGGCGCGTCGCCATTGCCGCCTTCGCGTCCAATGTCGCGCGGCTGGACAGCGCGGCCCGTGCGGCGAAAGCCAATGGCCGCCGTTTGTGCCTTGTGGGCCGCTCGATGCACAAGATGGTGGATGCCGCGCGCGAGACTGGCTATCTGCGCGACCTGCCGCCCATCGCCAGCGAGGAAGATGCCGCGGAATTGCCCCCGCACAAGGTTCTCTTTCTCGTGACCGGCAGCCAGGGCGAACCGCGCGCAGCCTTGTCGCGCATTGCCGAAGACACCCATCCCGGCGTGGAGATGACCAAAGGCGACACGGTGATCTTCTCGTCCCGCATCATTCCGGGAAACGAGATCGGAATTTTCGCGCTGCAGAACAAGCTGGCGGCGCGGGGGATCGAGATCATCACCGCCGATGGCGACGATATTCACGTTTCGGGACATCCGGCGCGCGAAGAACTCAGCCAGATGTATCGCTGGCTGCGGCCGCAGATCGCCATTCCGGTGCATGGCGAAATCCGGCACATGACCGAGCATGCGCGCCTGGCGAAATCGCTGCAGGTTCCGCAGGCCATTGTCCCGCAGAACGGGCAGATGTTCCGACTGGCGCCCGGCCGTTGTGAACTGATCGACGAAGTGCCATCCGGTCAGATGCACATGGATGGGCGCGTGCTGGTCTCGGAAAGCGCGGGGCTGGCGAAAGACCGGCGCGGCCTGGGGTTTGCCGGCATCATCGTCATCACCTTGGTGCTGGACGAGAAGGGGCGTAGCGCCGCGCCGCCCGCTATCGTTACCGAAGGCATACCGGAGCCCGTGGAAGCTGCCATTGCCCGCACGGTGGACGAGCATATCGCCCGTGCTGGCAAGCGGCCTGATCCCGACCAGCTGGCGGAGACTGTGCGCAAGGCGGCGCGGCGCGCGGCCAGCGAGGCCTGGGGCAAGAAGCCGATCACCCGCGTTACGGTGGTGGAGGTCTAGACCATGACGATCAATGAAATCGTCCATCCCACCGTCTTGCTGGGCGCGTATGCGATCTTCTGGTTCCTTTGCTTTTTTTGCCTCATCCCTGTTGGACTTGGCGATGTGGATCCGGACACCGGCGCGCCCAAATCGCCACGTCTGAAATGGAAGGCGGTCTGCGCCACGGTGGTGGCCACGATTCTGTTCGCCGTCTTTTATGGCATGATCCTGGCCGGTTGGCTGGATCTCTAGGCCACCGTCTCCTTCAGGATGAAGGCGATGGAAATGATCGTCACGCCGAGGCCGATCTCGCGCCAGCGTCCTGTCAGGAGTTTCCCTGCCGCATAGGTGACGAAACCCAGGCCAATGCCTTCGGCGATGGAGAAGGTGAGCGGTATGGCCAGGGCCGTAACCAGGGCGGGCAGGGCCTCGGTGACATCGTCCCAGGCGATATCGCGCAGATCCCGCGCAAACAGCACCGCGACAAAGACCAGGGCCGGTGCGGTGGCATAGGCCGGGACGGCGCCTGCCAGCGGAGCCGCAAACAGCGCCAGCACGAACAGCACGGCGACCGTGACAGCCACCAGTCCGGTCTTGCCGCCCGTGCCTGCTGCGCTTTCGATATAGGCCGTGACGGGAGACGTGCCCAGCACCGATCCCACCACGGTGCCACCGGCATCCGTCACCAGCGCCTTGCGGCCATTGCGCAAGCGGCCATTTTCCATCAGCCCGGCCTGCTGGCCCACGGCGGTGAGCGTGCCCGACGCATCGAGCAGATTGAGGAACAGGAAGACACCGATAATGACCGCCATGGTGTCGAACGTCCCGCCGCTGACGTGCAATTGCGCCAAGGTGGGTGCGATGGAGGGCATGGGCGCCGACAGGTCCGGCAGCGGTTGCAGGCCACTGGTGATGGCCAATGCCGTCGCGGCGCCTATGCCGATCAACACCGCGCCTTTTATGCCGCGCGCCCACAACGCCGCGATCACCACCAAGCCGAAAGCGGCGATCAGGAATTTGGGGTCGGCCAGGTTGCCGGGCTGGACCAGCGTCGTGGGAGAGGCGGCCAGCATGCCAGCGCCCTGGAAGCCGATCATCGCCAGGAAGAAACCGATGCCGACCCCAATGGCGCGTTTCTGGCTGGGTGGGATGGCGTTGACCAGAGCCTCGCGCGCCGGGCTGGCGGACAGCGCCACGAACAGGATGCCGGCGATGAAGACGCATCCCAGCGCCAGCCGCCAGTCGCCAGCCAGCAGCGGTACGGCGGTGAAGGCGAAATAGGCGTTCTGGCCCATGCCAGGGGCCAGCGCGACCGGCAGGTTGGCCCACAAGCCCATGATCAGTGTGGTGATGGCGGCGGACAGGGCGGTCGCCATGAAGACCGCGCCCTTGTCCATGCCTGACGCCGAAAGGATCTGCGGGTTCACGAACAGGATGTAGGCCATCGTGAAGAAGATGGTGACACCGCAGAGGATTTCGGTCCGCGCGGTGGTGCCGTTGGCCGTCAGCCCGAAAAACCTGTCCAGCATCGTGCCGCCCGCCCATGTCCCAGATGCAGTTTGCCGATGGCGGCAGAAAGCAAAAGGCCGGAGTTGCCTCCGGCCTTTACGCCGCTGTGCGGCTCTTATTGTCCTGAGTACAAATTCCCCGAACTTGGCCGCTCTTGCGGTTCTAACCTTGTTTTTATGGGTTGGCTTGATAATGCGTTTTGGGCCGGGTGTCACGCAAGAAAATCCGGCTTTTCTGCCTTTCCAGGGAAATAAAATTACGTGCAGGTGAAGTTCTATCCTGGTCTGCTGCTGGCGGTCCTTCTGGCCGGAACCCCTGCCCTTGGGCAGGGTGCGCCCAGGCCTGATCCGGTGCTGCAGGGCCCGATGCCGGGGCCCTGTATTGGGCTGCTGGAAGGGCCGGACTATGTGCCGGGCCTGGATGCCGACGGTCAGCCCGTGGCGCGGGCGGATATCGGGGCGGGGCGGGTGCCGGTGCCCGGCGACATCTGGGTGCCGCTGCCCAAC
>JAEZBK010000274.1 GCA_023427355.1 Pseudomonadota bacterium | reverse complement strand
ACGCCCGCTCCATCGGGATCGAATTGGTCAATCCCGGCCACGAATTCGGCAACCGGCCCTTCGCGGAAGACCAGATCGCGGCGCTGATCCCGCTTTGCCATTCCATCCTGGTGCGCCATCCCATTCCTTCCTGGCGCATCCTGGGCCACAGCGATGTCGCGCCTGCGCGCAAGGATGATCCGGGAGAGCTGTTTCCGTGGGCCCGTCTGGCCAGGGCTGGCATCGGGCTATGGCCACAGCGCCAGGCATCCAGCCTCGGTCCGGAGGCGCTGGCCCGCTTCGGCTACGATCCCGATGCGCCGCAGCACAAAGCCATCACCGCCTTCCAGCGCCATTTCCGCCAGAGCCGGTGTGATGGAGTTTGGGACAAGGAGTGCGCCGAACTGCTGCATGGCCTGCTGGAAAAATATGCGCGGCCTGCGCTATGATCGTCCTGTCAGATGGCCGGGTGACCGCGGGGCAGCAATGTTTCGAGGAAAGTCCGGGCTCCACGG
Organism: Pseudomonadota bacterium; assembly: GCA_023427355.1. Classification (GTDB taxonomy): domain Bacteria; phylum Pseudomonadota; class Alphaproteobacteria; order Micropepsales; family Micropepsaceae; genus Rhizomicrobium. The sequence goes on along the minus strand of JAEZBK010000274.1, from coordinate 3,815 downwards.
AAAAACGGTGCCGGATAACGTCCGGCGGGGGCGACCCCAGGGATAGCGCCACAGAAATCATACCGCCTATGTCCTTCGGGGCAGGCAAGGTTGAAATGGTGCGGTAAGAGCGCACCGCGCGACCAGCAATGGAAGCGGCACGGCAAGCCCCACCGGGAGCAAGACCAAATAGGGACGGCAGGTTGCGTTTTCCGCGTAGCCGTCCGGGTCGGTCGCGCGAGGTGCGTGGCGACACGCATCCCAGAGGAATGGTCACCCCTTCAGCAATGGAGGACAGAACCCGGCTTACAGGCCATCTGACACTATTCCTCCCCATCCGTCTCAAGCCGGGTCCGCCGGGGGGCGTTCATACGCTGTCGCTATTCACCCTCGTTGCGACACGACGAGCAGGGGAAGGGGCTCGCACGTCCTGGAACCACCGACAATTTTAGCTGGGCAAAGCGAACGCATACACCATGTCGCCCGCCGTCACGGCGATGAACTGGCGCGTGCCCACGGCATAACTGACCGGTGCGGTGGTGATCGGCCCGCCCGCCCGGAAGCGCCACAGCGGTTTTCCATCCGCCAGCGCCACGATCTGTCCATCTGACAGGGTGGCAAACACCACGCCGCCGCGCGTCGCCAGCACGCCCGCCACCGGTCCGCCCATGTCGGTGCGCCATAACACCCGGTTGCTGCGCAGGTCCACCGCCGCTACCTCCGCGCCCAGCGCCGCGGCGGCCACCAGGCTGCTGCGGTCGAACGACAGCGATGGCGTCTCCACCCGCATCTTGGTCAGGCTTTGCGTGCGCACCACCTTGCCGCTGGCGCGGTCCAGCACGGTGAGCAAGCCATCGCGCCCCAGATGCAGCAGCAGCGCCGCCTTCGTCCCGGCCGTCTGGTCGTAGATCACCACGCCATCGCCGCCTGCGCCCTTCGCCAGCTTGTGCCGCCAGGTCACCGCGCCGCTATTGGCGTTCACCGCCAGGATGCTGTCGCCGTCGCCGCTGTCATCGGTGGTGCGCGTGGTGGACCAATAGAGCGTCATGGTCTGCGCTTCGTAAGCGCCCACCACGCTTGTCAAACCACCGAACGCCTTCGAGGCCGTGGTCTCCAACCGCCACATCGGCTCTCCGTTGGCCGGGTCCAGCGCCATCAGTGCGCCTTTTGCCGTCTGTCCGTCGCCATCCATGCCCGCGATCACGCGCGTTCTCAGCGCAAGCGGCGCGCTGCCGCTGTCGGTGCGCCACAAGGTCCGCCCGGTCTGGGCATTCAGCGCCGTCAGCCGGTTTCCGCCGCCACTGAAAAGACGCCCGTCCAGCAACGCCAGGCCTGTGACGGTTTCCGGACGCTGGGGCGCATGGCGCCACACCGGCAGGCCGTTGGCCGCATCCAACGCTTGCACCGTGCCCGCCGCGCTTGCCGCATACAGGATCCCATCCACCACCAGGGGCGTGACGCGGCCAGCGCCATCACCCAGCTGCGCGCTCCAGCGTGCCTGCAATTGCGCCACATTGGCCGGCGTGATGGCCGACAACGGCGTGAAGTGCGCGCCATCCAGGCTGCCGCGCGCCGTGGCCCAGTTGCGGGCTTCCGCGGTGGCGATGCGGGCATAGGGCAGCACGGGCGCGGTGGGCTGCTTCGCCGCCTGCGCCAGATCGCGGCCGTTTCGCGTCGCCAGGAACGCGAGGATGTCGTCGGTCTGCCGGTCATCCAGCAACGGGATGTCCAGCGGATTGTCCGCCGCCGTCACGCGCAATCCGGTCTTGGGCAGCACCCGCAGGCTTCCATCGGTCTGGCGCAGATGCAGGGTGAACAGGTCTTGCGCCGCGATAAAGCCGCTGCTGCGCTGGCCCTGCTGGTTCACCACCGTCACGAAGCGCATGTTCAAAGGCTGGTGCGCCAGCGCATTGCGCAGTTCGATCGCGGGCCGGGATCCGGCCGCCGACAGGTCGGTTGCCAGCGCGCTGCCGCGCCCATTGACCTCATGGCACGCCGCGCATTTGCCGTCGCCGAAGAACAGCGCCTCGCCCGCCATCGCATCCGCCATGGCCAGCGGCTGGGGCGCCAGGGTGTTCAGGCTGCGCACATAGGCGGCGATGCGCCAGATATTGTCTTGCGACAAGGCGGGAAAGGCAGGCATCTGCGTGTCCGCGATGCCGTCATGGATGATGGCGAACAGCGCCGCATCATCGGTGCCGCGCACCAGGTTGCGGTTCAGCGGCGGCGCGGTCCCGCCCGTGCCCTGCGGGCCATGGCAACCGGCGCAGGCGGTGTCATAGATCGCTGCGCCCGCGGCGATGGCGCTTTCATTGGCCGTGAAGGGATTGCCCTGTTGCGCCAGCGACAGGGCCGCTGTCAGCGCAAAGGCAGCCAGGCCAAGGACAATGACGGGTGCACGCATGATCGGGTCTTTCAGAGGCCGGCCTTCTTCGCCGGCACTTCGCCGATGGCCGACCAGTCGCGCGCCTGCCAGCCCCAGCTCACCGCCTGGTCGTAATTGGTCTTGAGCAGATCCGCCGTCGGCAGGCTCATGCCCAGTCCGCTTGCGGCCTCGCGCGCCAGGTTCACGTCCTTCAGCCCCAGCGTCAGGGCGAAACCGGCCGGTTCATATTGCCGGTTCAGCACCATCAGTCCGTAATTCTTGAATACGGCGCCGGTGAACAGACGTCCCGCCAGCACGTCATGGAACAGCGCGGGGTCCACGCCGCCCTTGCGCAACAGGGCAAAGGCCTCGCCGGTGGCCTGCATCTCGCTGGCGATCATGAAATTGCCGGCGATCTTGAACAGGTTGGCCTTTTCCGCTTCGTCGCCCACCGGCACGGTGCGCGCGCTGATCGCATCGAAGGCGGGTTGCATCCGGGCGGTGGCCTGCGCCGCGCCGCCAGCCACAATGACAAGCTGCGCCGATGCGGCCATGTCGGGGCGGCCGAACACGGGCGCCGAGATATAAGACAGGCCGGCCTTGCTGTGCGCAGACTGCAATTCCTTCGCCAGTGCCGCCGAGATGGTCGCCATGTTCACATGGATCAGGCCCCTGGCGGCCTTTTCCAGCAGCGGCCCGGCAAAGCCGACCTCGCGCATCACCGCATCGTTCGACAGCATCGAGAAGACGGCCTCTCCCTGCAGCGCTTCTTCCGGGGTCTTTGCCGCCACGGCGCCCTTTTGCACCAGCGCCGCCACCGGGGCGGGGGAGCGGTTCCACACCGTTACCTGGTGTCCGGCCTTCAGCAGGTTTTCCGCAATATGACCGCCCATACGGCCCAGCCCGACAAATCCGATCTGCATGACGCTCTCCTCCTGTTGCCCGGCGAATCATGGCGCGGGCGCCCGCTGGCCGGGGCGCACCATAACGGTCGCGGGGCAGGGGTCGAGGGCGGCTTGCCGGGGCGCGCCGTTAACCTTTCGTTTACACAGGTAACGACACTCTTACGGCGTTTCTTTTTTGTTCCGCCAACCCCAACCTGTTGGGGGGTGGGCAGACTCGAAATCTAGCCAAGCCCCTCAAAAATATGGGCTTTTGGTTTGACCAGAAGCGCCATCCCATGCTATCCCATGTTGTCCCATGGGCCTGAAAAGTCCGCCTTAGCCGCCGCCGGGGGTCCGTCGGCCTGGGGGTCATGGGGTGAAGGGGTAGCTGCTGGCCATGACCGTCCCGGTCCAGCCATTCATCACCACGTTTGCCGGTTCGCTGGATGCGAAGGGGCGGGTGTGCATCCCCGCGGCCTGGCGCAACATCCTGCTGCTGCAGGGCACGCCCGGCGTCTATGTCATGCCCAGCTTCATGGATCCGGTGCTGGATTGCTTCGGCCAGGCGCTGCTCGACGAAACCACGG
>JAEZBK010000231.1 GCA_023427355.1 Pseudomonadota bacterium | reverse complement strand
TCCTGGAAATCGGCGGCGACCACGGCGTCGGCAAAGTCTTCGGCTGCCTGGCCGGACAGGCCCTTCTCGCCTGCAGCCCACAGGCCCAGCGCCCGGTTCCGGCGGGCCTCGACCTTGAAGCGGGTTTCGGCGTCATGCGCCCACTTCGCCTCGAAGCCCTTGCGGCGGTCATCCATGCCCGTCATAGCCATCAACTCCTTGTAAATAATAGATATTTTGACACCATGGCATGCCATCATGTCAAGATTGCGTTATGTCCGGATATGGGTGTGGGTATGCGACTTCGCAACATTGCCGCAGGTGGCGGCGATCCGGTAAATTGGGTTTTCCGGGGCCGCAAGGCGTTGGCCGCCCCATTGTCGAGGAAACACCCATGAAACGCCGCCGCGTCATCTACGAAGGCAAGGCCAAGATCCTCTATGAGGGGACCGAGCCGGGCACGATGATCCAGTATTTCAAGGACGACACCACCGCCGGCAACGGCGCCAAGAAAGACACGATCGAAGGCAAGGGCGTCCTCAACAACCGCATCAGCGAATATCTGATGACGCAGCTTGCCGGCATCGGCGTGCCGACGCATTTCGTGCGCCGCCTGAACATGCGCGAGCAGCTCATCAAGGAAGTGGAGATCATTCCGCTGGAGGTGGTGGTGCGCAATGTCGCCGCCGGGTCCATGTCCAAGCGGCTGGGCATCGAGGAGGGCACCGCCCTGCCCCGCTCGATCATCGAATATTACTACAAGAACGATTCCCTGAACGATCCCTGGGTATCGGAAGAGCACATCACCGCGTTCGGCTGGGCCAGTCCCCAAGACCTGGATGACATGGTCAACCTGACCATCCGGGTGAACGACTTCCTGTCCGGCCTGTTCCTGGGCGCGGGCATCAAGCTGGTGGACTTCAAGCTGGAGTTCGGCCGCCTGTGGGAAAACGACTATATGCGCATCGTCCTGGCCGATGAGATCAGCCCGGACAATTGCCGCCTGTGGGACGCCTCCACCGGCAACAAGCTCGACAAGGACCGTTTCCGCCGTGACATGGGCGGGGTGATCGAGGCCTATTCCGAAGTCGCCAGGCGCCTGGGCATCATGCCCGAATCGGTGCAAGGCGAGAACAAGGGCCCGGTGCTGGTGAAGTAACCGGCACGGCCACAAAACAAGAGAAGTACTCGTGAAAGCGCGCGTTTTCGTCACCCTGAAGAATGGTGTTCTCGACCCCCAGGGCAAGGCCATCGGCCACGCCCTGAACGGACTTGGCTTCGCCGATGTCGGCGAAGTCCGCCAGGGCAAGCTGATCGAACTGGAGATCGCGGGCAGCGATGCCGAAAAGGCCAAGGCCGACATCAAGGCGATGTGCGAGAAGCTGCTCGCCAACACCGTGATCGAGAAGTACGAGATCGAACTGAAATAGGCATATGGGTGGCGCCTGCCGCCCCTCAACTGCAAGGCGCGTGAAAACCGGGTGGCCCGCACGCGCTCCGACTGGACAAGTCTCCAGTCTTGCTGGCGGGCCATGACAGATTATGCGGTCCGCCGTTATTGTATTCCCCGCCTCCAATTGCGACCGCGACGCCAAGGTCGCGCTGGAAGAGATGACGGGCAAATCGCCCGCCATGGTATGGCACCAGGACAGCGATCTGCCCGACGTGGACCTGGTGGTGATCCCGGGCGGCTTTTCCTATGGCGACTATCTGCGCTGCGGTGCGATGGCGTCCCAGTCGCCGGTGATGCGCGCGGTGAAGGCCCATGCCGACAAGGGCGGCGCGGTGCTGGGCATCTGCAACGGGTTCCAGGTGCTGACCGAAAGCCACCTTCTGCCCGGCGCGCTGATGCGCAATGCGGGCCTGAAATTCGTCTGCAAGCCGGTGGCGCTGACCGTGGCGGAGACCCAGAGCGCCTTTACCCGCGGCTATGACAATGGCCAGACGGTGGTGTTCCCCGTCGCCCATGGCGAGGGAAATTACTACGCCGACGACGCGACGCTGGACCGGCTGGAAGGCGAGGGCCGCGTTGTCTTTCGCTACCAGGCCAATCCCAACGGCTCGGCACGCGACATTGCCGGCATTCTGTCCGAAAAGCGCAACGTGCTGGGCATGATGCCCCATCCCGAACGCGTGGTGGATCCCGCCACCGGCGGGACGGATGGCCGCGCGCTGTTCAAGAGCCTTATCGAGACCCTCTCCTAGATCTGAAAGAACCGGCGTGACGCAGATTACACCCGCCATTGTCGCCGAACATGGCCTTTCGCCCGATGAATTCGAGCGCATCAAGACGCTTCTGGGGCGCACGCCCAACATGGTGGAGCTTGGCGTTTTCTCGGTGATGTGGTCGGAGCATTGCTCCTACAAGTCCACCCGTGCGCATCTGCGCAAGCTGCCCACCAAGGGGCCGCAGGTGATTCAGGGCCCCGGCGAGAATGCGGGTGTCATCGATATCGGCGATGGCGATGCCTGCATCTTCAAGATGGAGAGCCACAACCATCCCAGCTTCATCGAGCCTTATCAGGGCGCGGCGACCGGTGTGGGCGGCATCATGCGCGACGTCTTCACCATGGGCGCGCGGCCCGTGGCGATGATGAATGCGCTGCGCTTCGGCGAGCCGGAACATGCCAAGACCCGCCATCTGGTGGCGGGCGTGGTGTCGGGCATCGGCGGCTATGGCAATTGCATGGGCGTGCCCACGGTGGGCGGCGAAGTCAATTTCCACAACAGCTATAACGGCAACATTCTGGTCAACGCCATGTGCGTGGGCCTGGCCAAGACGGACAATATTTTCTATTCGGCGGCCAAGGGCGCGGGGAATCCCGTGGTCTATTTCGGCTCCAAGACCGGCCGCGACGGCATCCATGGCGCGACCATGGCCAGCGCCGAGTTCGATGACGCCTCGGAAGAAAAGCGCCCCACCGTGCAGGTTGGCGATCCCTTTGCCGAAAAACTGCTGCTGGAAGCGACGCTGGAACTGATGGCGACCGACGCCATCATCGCGATCCAGGACATGGGCGCCGCGGGCCTGACGTCCTCCTCCGCCGAGATGGGCGACAAGGGCGGTTCGGGCATCGAACTGGACCTGGACAAGGTACCCCAGCGCGAAGCGAACATGACCGCCTATGAGATGCTGCTGTCGGAATCGCAGGAGCGCATGCTGGCGGTGCTCAAGCCCGGCCGCGAGGCCGAAGCCGAGGCCATCTTCAAGAAGTGGGAGCTGGACTTCGCCGTTATCGGCATCACCACCGACACCAAGCGCCTCGTCATCAAGCACAAGGGCGTGGTGCAGGCGGACATGCCCATCACCGCCCTGTCGGATGAAGCGCCGGTCTATGAGCGCCCCTATACGTTGCGCGCGCCCGCAACCGGTGCGCCCGCCTATGACAAGAGCCGCCCGTTGCTGGCCTCGCTGGAAAAGATGCTGGGGAGCGCAGACCTGGCCTCGCGCCGCTGGATCTGGGAACAGTATGACCACAGCGTGATGAATGACACGGTGCAGGCGCCCGGCGGCGATGCCGCCGTGGTGCGCGTGCATGGGACCAGCAAGGGCCTGGCGATCTCGACCGACGTGACGCCGCGCTATTGCAAGGCCGATCCCAAGACCGGCGGCATGCAGGCCGTGGCGGAGTGCTGGCGCAACATCACCGCAGTGGGCGCGCTGCCGCTGGCCACCACCGACAATCTGAATTTCGGCAACCCGCAAAAACCCGACATCATGGGCGAGATCGTGGCGGGCATTGACGGTATCGGCGAAGCCTGCCGGGCGCTGGATTTCCCGATCGTGTCGGGCAACTGCTCGCTCTACAACGAGACCAATGGCGAAGGCATCTTCCCGACGCCTGCCATTGGCGGGGTGGGCCTGCTCAAGGACATCTCCAAAATGGCGACCATCGCGTTCAAGCGCGAGGGCGACGTCGTTATCCTGCTCGGCGAAACCCGCGGCCATATCGGCCAGTCCATCTATCTGCGCGAGATAGAGGGCAAGGAAGACGGCGCGGCACCGCCGGTGGACCTGGCCGCCGAAAAGAAGAATGGCGATTTCGTGCGCGGCCTGATCGCGGCGGGCCGGGTGGACACCTGCCACGACCTGTCGGATGGCGGATTGCTGGTGGCGCTGGCGGAAATGGCGATGGCTTCAGGCATCGGCGCTTCTGTGGGCCAGGCGGCGATTGCGGACGCGGTCGGCTTCTGGTTCGGTGAGGATCAGGCGCGTTACCTGATCGCCGTGCCCAAGGATCAGGCGCAGGCAATCGTGGACGAGGCCCGCGCCAGCGGCATCACCATCGCCGAACTGGGCAAGACCGGTGGCACCAGGCTGGTCCTGGACGACAAGGACGGCATCGCCGTGGCGAAGCTGCGCGCCGCCCATGAGGGCTGGTTCCCCGATTTCATGAAGGCAGAACTCTGATGGGCATGAAGGGCGCGGACATCGAAGCCATGATCCGGGAAGCCTTTCCGGATGCGGATATCGAAATGCGCGACCTGGCCGGTGATGACAATCACTGGGCCGCCACCGTCAGATCGGCCGCCTTTGCGGGCAAGAGCAGGGTGCAACAGCACCAGATGGTCTATGCCGCGCTCAAGGGAAACATGGGCGGGGTCCTGCACGCCCTGCAACTGACAACTGCGGCCAAGGATTAGCCCTGCCGGCGGCAGGGTTGACCCTTTGAGGGGCCGTGCTTAGATCAGGGCCGTATTCCCAAGGGCCACACCCATGTCCGACGTCCAGGCCGCCATCGCCGAAGATGTGAAGAACACCCCCGTCCTGCTCTACATGTAGCGCACGCCGGTGTTCCCGCAGTGCGGCTTCTCGTCGGTGGCGGTGCAGATCCTCACCCATCTGGGCGTGAAATTCGAGGCGCGAGACGTGCTGACCAATCCGGCCGTGCGCGACGGGATCAAGACCTTCTCCAACTGGCCGACCATTCCGCAGCTTTATGTGAAGGGTGAATTTGTCGGCGGCTGTGACATCATGAAGGAAATGTACCAGTCGGGCGAGCTGGAAGCCTTCCTGAAGGAAAAAGGTATCGCGCTTCAGACCGCCTAGGCCGGGAAATGCCGCGCCCATATGGGCGCAATGGCGGGACGTTGCGACACGGTATGCGCCAGCGCCATCAGGCGCGGCAGGTTCGCCAGCTTCCACTCCGGCTCCAGGCTCCAGCGCGTGAACATCGCTGCATAGATGTCGAGGATGGTGAAGCCGTGCCGCAAAAGGTAGGGCCCTTCTGCCATCCGCTCCACGATCAGGATACGCTCCCGGATGCGATCTTTGGCAACGCGCCTGAGCCCCTCGGCATCGCCCGGTGCGAAACGTTCGGGGTAATCCACCATCTCGACGATCGGATAGATTTCACCCGCCATGAAGGCAAGCCAGCGATAGGCCTGTGCACGGGCCTGTGACCCTTGCGGCGGCAGAAGGCGCGCCTGCGGGAAATGATCGGCCAGGGTCAAAAGGATGGCGGCGGATTCCGTGACGATCTGGCCTTCGGACAGCCGCAGCGCCGGTATCTTGCCCGACGGATTGATGGCGAGGAATTCGGGATGCTTCTGCTCGCCCTTCTCCAGGCTGACCATTTCAAAGGTATAAGGCGCGCCGGCTTCAGCGAGCGCCGCCTCGGCGCTGAAGGCGCCGGAACCCAGGT
>JAEZBK010000166.1 GCA_023427355.1 Pseudomonadota bacterium | reverse complement strand
CGTCAGGTGCAACTGCTCGCGGCTCTGCCAGCGCGCGCCGGGGACGCCCGCCTGCACCAGCATCAGCGAGCGGGCCACGTCATCCGGAATGGAAAGGGCGGCGAAAAGACGGATCATCGGGACAACCGCCCCAGCGGCAACCGGCCACGGAACACCGCGACGACGCCGACATACAGAAGCCCTGCCCCCAGCATCGCGCCAACCAGGCCCGCGACATCGTCAAAGCGGCCGGGCATGGCCTGTGCGCCATACACCGCACCGAACCAGGCGCCCACGCCGGTTGCGGCGGCGGCCATCAGCACCAGCGGCAGGGCGCGGAAGAAGGCTTGCTCGATCGCCAGCAGCGCACGGCTATGGCCATACCAGGTGAGCAGCGCGACATTGACCCACGCACCCAGCGCGGTGCCCAGGGCGAGCCCCGCGATGCCCAGACCCGCGCTCCACACCAGCGCGACTTTCAGCAGGATGTTGCAGACGATGGCGATGACCGTGGCGCGGGCGGGCGTGGCGGTGTCGTGGCGCGCATGGAAGGTGGAGGCGACGATGCGCACCATCGCCATGGCGGGAAGGCCCACGCCATAGGCAGCCAGCGCCACGGCGGCGAGATCGGCCGCCTCGGTGGAATATTCGCCCCAGGCGAAGAAGGCGCGCATGATGGTGCCGGGAATCGCGACGAAGACCGCCGCGAAGGGCAGCGTCAGCAGCAGCACCATGACGGCGGAACGGTTCTGCGCCGCGTCGGACCCGGCCCTGTTGCCCTTGGCAAGCAGCGCCGACATTTCGGGCAACAGCACGGTGCCCAGCGCGATGCCCAAGACACCCAGCGGCAACTGGTTGATGCGGTCGGCATAATAAAGCGCGGTGCGGCTGCCTTCGGCGAGATACGAAGCCAGCCAGGTATCCACCAAGGGCGCGACCACGACGCTGAAGGCGCCGAAGGTGACGGCGGCGAAGGCGATGAAGAATTCCTTCACCTGCGCCGTCCAGCGCGGCAGGACGAGTTTCACGCCCACGCCCTCGCGCGCCCCCGCCCACAGCATGAAGACCAGTTGCAGCAGGCCCGCGATCAGCACGCCCCAGGCGGCGGCATAGGCCGCGTTGGGGAACAGATGCGCCAGCAAGAGCGTGCCGATGATCGAGACATTGAGGAAGTTGGACCAGGCGGCGGCGGCCCAGAATTTCTGCTGGGCGTTCAGCATGGCCGACAATTGCACCGCCACCAGCGTCAGGATGAGATAGGGAAAGCTGATGCGCGCCAGTTCGGCGGTCATGGCGAGCTGGTCGGCGGTCCAGCCGGGGGCCAGCAGCTTCACGATCAGCGGCATCGCCACCAGCGCGATCAGCAGCAGCAATCCTTGCGCGGCCATCTGCCAGGAGAAGATCTGGTTGGCGAAATCGGCGGCCGCCTTCGTCTCGCCTTTTGCATGCAGCGCCGCATAGCGCGGCAGGAAGGCGGGGTTCAGCGTGCCTTCGCCGAAGATGGCGCGGAAATAATTGGGAAACAGGAACGCGACGATGAAGGCGTCGGAGAGAAAGCCATGGCCCAGCGTCCAGGCCATCAACAGGTCGCGCCCCAGCCCGGTGAAACGGGACAGAAGCGTGAACCCTCCTACGGAGAGCAGCTTCCTGAACATCTACTTCCGGGCCTGCGCCACCAACTGGCGCACCAGCGGCAGCATCTTGCCCACGATCACCTTCACGCCCGCCGGGTTGGGGTGCATGCCGTCGGCCTGGTTCAGCTCCCGCTTGAGCGCAACGCCTTCCAGCACGAAGGGGTAGTAGAGCGCGTTATATTCCCTGGCGAGCTTCGGATAGATGCCGTCGAAGGCCTTCACATATTCGGGGCCGAGATTGCGCTGTGCGCCCATGCCCGCCAGCAGCACCGGAATTTTCGCGGCGCGCAATTTCGTCAGGATGGCGCGCAGGTTCTTCTCGGTCTGTTCGGGCGGCAGGCCGCGCAGCATGTCGTTGGAGCCCAGCTCGACGATCACGGCGTTGGGCTTGTCGGCCAGCAGCCAGTCCAGCCGCGCCAGCCCGCCCGCAGACGTATCGCCCGACACGCCGGCATTGATGACAGTGGCGTTGATGCCGGCGCCCTTGAGCGCCGCCTGCAACTGGACCGGGAATTCCGTGCCCGGCGGCAGGCCATAGCCCTGCGTCAGGCTGGTGCCCAGGGCGAGAATTTTGATGGGGGCCGCAGGCTTTGCCGTGGCCGCAGGCTTCTGGGCCATGGCCGGTGACATAATTAAGCCCAGCACTGTGGTAAGAAGCACAAGGAAACGCCGGATCATCATAAGATCGCCTGTATGACCGCCACAGAATCGCAAAAGCACCCTCTCCCGTCCACGGCCAAATCGCCAGCCATTGAATTAAAAGAGGTTTCGCTGACGCTGACCAGCGCGGCCGGGCCGGTGGACATCCTCAAACAGGTCTCGCTGAGCGTGGCGGCAGGCACCAGCATCGCCCTTGTGGGCCCGTCCGGCTCGGGCAAGTCGTCGCTGCTGATGGTGGCGGCGGGGCTGGAGCGGCCATCGGGCGGCCAGGTGATCGTGGCGGGCACCGACATCACCCGCATGGGCGAGGATGCCGCGGCCCGGTTCCGCCGCGGCGCGGTGGGCATCGTGTTCCAATCGTTCCACCTGATCCCCACCATGACCGCGCTGGAGAATGTCGCGGTGCCGCTGGAACTGGCGGGCGTGGCGGACGCCTTTGACCGCGCCGAGGCCGAGCTGCGCAATGTCGGCCTGGGCAAGCGGGTGGAGCATTATCCGGGGCAATTGTCGGGCGGCGAGCAGCAGCGCGTGGCGCTGGCCCGCGCCATCGCGCCCCATCCGCGCATCCTGTTCGCCGACGAACCCACGGGCAACCTGGACGGGGCCAACGGACAGGCCATCGCCGACCTGATCTTCGACCTGAACCGCGATCGCGGCAGCACCCTGTTCCTGGTCACCCATGAAGAGCGGCTGGCGCAGCGCTGCGACCGCATCGCCCGCATGGCCGATGGCAGGATCGTGAGCGACACGGTGCCAGAGCGGGTGCCGGCGTGAACGAGCTGAAGCTGGCGCTGACATTCGCGCGGCGCGAACTGCGCGGCGGCCTGAAGGGCTTTCGCGTCTTCTTCCTGTGCCTGGCCTTGGGCGCGGGCGCGATTTCGGGCGTGGAGACATTGAGTTCGGCCTTCCTGGGCAGCCTGCGCGACCAGGGTCAGACGATATTGGGCGGCGATGTGTCGGTTTCCACCGTGCACAAGCCGATCACCGCGCAGGAGCGAAAATTCCTGGCTGCGCGCGGCACGGTGTCGGAATCCGCCACCATGCGCGCCATGGCCTATGCGCTGGATGAAGCCGGACAGATTGGCGAGCGCCAGCTGGTCGAACTGAAAGCCGTGGATGGGCGCTGGCCGCTGTTCGGCGCGGCGCAAGTGACGCCGCAGCAGGACATTGCCGACGCACTGGCCTGCGAGGAAGATCATGTCTGCGGCGCGGCGGCCGAGCAGGCCTTCGTGGACCGGATGCGCCTTCAGCGCGGCGACCTGTTCCGCATGGGCAACGCCACCTATCGCCTGATGGGCGTGCTGACCACCGAGCCCGACCGCATCTCCACCGGCTTTTCGCTGGGGCCCAGGGTGCTGGTGCACACGGATTCGCTGGCGCGCACCGGGCTGATCACCGAGGAAAGCCTGGTGAACTGGACCTGGCGGGTAAAGCTGAACCCCGGCCAGACCATCGCGGACTTTCGCCGCGCCGCCGACGACCTGACGCCCGAACCCAACTGGCGCATACGCGATTCCTCCGACGCGGCGCCGGGCATTCGCCGCTTTGTCGAGCAGGTGGCGATGTTCCTGACCTTGATCGGCCTGACCGCGCTGGCGGTGGGCGGCGCGGGCGCGGGCCATGCCATCCTTGCCTTCCTGGACCGCAAGCGGTTCGACGTCGCCATTCTCAAGAGCCTGGGCGCGACGGGCGAGCTGGTGTTCCGCATCTTCGTGCTGCAGGTGATGGGCGTGGCCGCGGCGGCAACCTTGCTGGGCGCGGCCATCGGCACATCGGTGCCGTTCCTGGTGGTCTGGCGCTATGGCGACAGCCTGCCGGTGCCGCCGGAGTTCGGACTGTATCCGTCGGCGGCATTCCTGGCACTGGGCTTTGGCCTGCTGACGGCGCTGGCCTTCGCCATACCGCCGCTGGGCCGTTCGCGCGGGATCCGCCCCGCCAGCCTGTTGCGCGACATGGTCGCGCCGTCGGAAGGCGGCGAAGAGGATGAAGAGGCGCGAAAATCGCGGCGGCGCGACTGGCTGCTGGCGGGCGGCGCGGTGGCCGCCATCGTGGCGCTGGCGCTGCTCACCGCCCCGCGCCCGGTCTTTGCGGCGCAGTTCCTGGGCGGGGGCATCACGGTGATCGTGGCGCTGCGGCTGGCGGCGTCGGGATTGATGCGGGGGCTGGCGGCGATCCCGCGCCCGCGTTCGGCGCTGCTGCGGCTGGCGCTGGCGAACCTGGCGCGGCCGGGAGCCGCGACTGGCGGCACGATCACGGCGCTGGGACTGGGGCTGACGCTGCTGGCCACCGTCACCCTGCTGGGATCGGCGGTCAAATCCTCGATCCACAGCGAATTGCCGGGCCGGGCCCCCAGCTTTTATTTCGTCGACATCCAGCGCAGCGATGGCGAGGCGTTCGACCAGACCATCCGCAGCTTTTCCAGCCAGAGCGAATACCAGCGCACCCCGATGATCCGTGGACGGATTGTTGGCCTGGGCGGCGTCTCGGCCGGTCGCGCGCGGGTGCAGGAAGGCGCGCGCTGGGCGCTGAATGGCGACCGCGGCATCACCTATGCCGCCGAGCAGCCGCCGGGCAACGAAGTAACCAAGGGCCAGTGGTGGCCCGCCGATTATGACGGCCCCACGCTGATCTCGCTGGACGAAAGCATCGCGGCGGGCGCAGGTCTGGATATCGGCGATACCATGACCCTGAACGTGCTGGGCCGCGAGATCGAGGGCACCATCCACAATCTGCGGCGGGTGAACTTCCAGAACGGGCGGCAGAACTTCGTGCTGATCCTGTCGCCGGGCGTGATCGACAAGGCGCCCCACGCCTTCCTGGCCACGGTGCGGGTGGATCCGGGGCAGGAAAACGCCATGTACCGGGCGGTGACCGACCGCTTCCCCAATGTCTCGACCGTGCGGGTGCGCGATTCCATCGCCCAGCTCGAGGTCTTCATCGGCCAGATTTCCGAAGGGATCAGCGCCGCCAGCCTTTTGACGATCCTGGCGGGGCTGCTGGTGCTGGCCGGGGCAATCACGGCGGGCACGCGGGCGCGAGTCTATGACGCCACCATCCTGAAGGTACAGGGGGCGACCCGGGCGCGAATCGCGGCGGTCCATGCCATTGAATTCGCGGTGCTGGGACTGGTGACCGGCGTGATGGCCCTGCTGGCGGGCACGGCCGGAGCCTGGGCGATCTGTCACTACATCCTGAGCATCGGGTTTGTCTTCGACGCCCCGGCAGCGGCTGCAACCGTGGCGGGAGGGGCGGCGGCGGTGCTGCTGTTCGGCCTGGTCGGGGCGGTGGCGGCGCTGGGGGTGAAGCCGGCCCGGGTGCTGCGGTCGGCGTGAGGCTTCCAGTCTAAACCCCGGGCAAATATCCCGTTTCGGCGGTCTTGATACCGCCACACATTACCCCGATATAATGTTCGCAAAGGAGTACCCAACCCATGGCCGACTACGACAACCGCATCATGCAGCCCGGCGCCCGGACGGCGACGGCGGGATATGACGCCGGTCTGCGCGCGCACATGCTGCGCGTCTACAACCTCATGGCCGGTGCGCTGGCGCTGACGGGCGGTATCGCCTACCTCGTCGCCAACACGCCTGCGCTGTTGAACGCGATCTACCAGGTGAATGCGCAGGGCGCGCTGGCCCCCACCATGCTGGGCTGGGTGGTGATGCTGGCGCCGCTGGCGCTGGTCTTCTTCCTGTCGTTCCGCATCCATGCGATGAGCCAGGGCACCGCCCAGTTCACCTTCTGGGGTTATGCCGCGCTCCTGGGCGCGTCGCTGTCGTCCATCTTCCTGATGTACACGGGCGCGTCCATCGCCACGACCTTCTTCGTGACCGCCGCCACCTTCGGCGCGATGAGCCTGTATGGCTACACCACCAAGCGCGACCTGTCGGGCTTGGGCAGCTTCCTGTTCATGGGCCTGATCGGCATCCTGATCGCCATGCTGGTGAATATCTGGCTGCAGTCCGCCGCGCTGAACTTCGTGGTGTCGGTTCTGGGCGTGCTGATCTTCACCGGCCTGACCGCCTGGGCCACGCAGCGCATCAAGGGCGAATATTACGCCATCGGCCATGACGCCGCGCTGGCGGGCAAGGCGGCCATCATGGGCGCGCTGTCGCTCTACATGGACTTCCTGAACATCTTCCTGTTCCTGCTGCGCTTCATGGGCGATCGCCGTTGATTTGATGGCACCAAGCGGATGGTCGCCCGGCGAAATGCCGGGCTCGAGAAAGAAAAGGCCCGGTGGAAGCACCGGGCCTTTTTCCTTGTCAGTATTCCTTTTCCACAAGGGGAGAGGAAATTTTCAGCGCTTGATGCAGAGCGTCATGCCGTCGCCCACCGTGGAGAGGGCCATCTCCACCCGCTCATCGGCGAAGATCTTGTCGTTCAGCGCCCGCAGGGCGGCGGCGGAGACATCCATGTCGGCCGGATCGGCGACGCGTCCCGACAGCAGCATGTTGTCCAGCACGATCAGGCCGCCCGTCTTCACCAGCCTGAGGCAGCGTTCGTAATAGGCGTCATAGCCGGGCTTGTCGGCATCAATGAAGGCGAAGTCGAAGGGGCCTTCATTCGCGGCAATCATGTCGTCCAGTGTGTGGCTGGCCGGACCGATGCGCAGGTCGATCTTCCCGTCCACGCCGGCTTCCTTCCAGAAGGGTTTGGCGGTGTCGGTGAATTCCTTGCTGACATCCAGCGCCACCAGCGTGCCGTCGGCGGGCAGCGCCAGGGCCAGCGCCAGGGCGCTGGTGCCGGTGAAGGTGCCGATTTCCAAGCAGCGTTTCGCGCCGGTCAGCTTTACGAGCAGTTGCAGCGTTGCGGCCTGTTCGGCCGTGACCTGCATGTGGCCATCGGGGCGTTCTTCGGTCCTGGCGCGCAGGCGCTTCTGCACGGGAACTTCACGGCCACCGATACGGCCCAGATATTCAACGACTTGCGGTGTGGGGGCGACCATGCGGCCCATGACATGAACTCTCTTTAAGTTTGCGCCTTCAAAAGGTCACGATTGAAACATGCGGCAGCCGTTTTCAAGGTCGAGATTGTCACTGTCGGTTGGCAGCGGGACGGCCTCGGAATAACAAGCCCCCCAGCCCCTTTCCGGGATCGGCCCCAGCAGCCAACCGACATCTTCCCCAAAAATTTTACTGTCCGGAATTGTCCACGCTGAGCTTGCGCAGGATGTAGGCGCGCAGGCGTGCATCGAGTTCGCCGAACAGCCCGCCCACCGCGCCGGTCAGCGTCAGCACCAGCACGCCATAGGGAATGTAGGTCTGGTGCTCGATGCCGAGGAATTCGGCCCCCACCACCGCGACGATGCCGCAGGCTGCCCCGGTCAGCGTGCCGCCCAGGATGCCGGAGCCGAAGCCCCGGCCCAGGTCGCGGGCATAGATCATGCCCGCCACGGCCGAGATCAGCATGGCCCCGAACAGCAGCCCGTGGCGGCCATCGGGCCAGTACCAGCCGCCCAGGACCAGGGCGGCCTCGAGGATGGCGCCCAGGATAACGGCGCGGCGAAGGATTTTGATATCAATCATGGGCTTATCCTAGCCTTCTTCATCCTGCGTAGTAACCCCAGCTTGCAGGCCCTGCCCCAATTCCTCTAAGCCAGATTCGATGAGCGACGCCGCCCCCCGCCCCGACGCCAGCGCCCCGCCGCGCGACCTTTGGTACATGGCGGCGCTGGCCGCGCCCTTTGGCCGTGGCGTGATGCGCCGGGTGATGTTGCTGGGCGAACCGCTCAATATCGGCCGCGACAAGGCGGGCGCGCTGTTCGCGCTGCGCGACATCTGCCCCCATCGCGGCGTGCCGCTGTCGGCCGGGCGGATCAAGGACGATGGCACGGTGGAGTGCCCCTATCATGGCTGGCGGTTCGCCAAGGACGGCGTGTGCAGCGCCATTCCTTCGCTGGTGGAGGGACAGGATCTGGATCCGGCGCGCATCAAGGTGCGGGCCTATCCCATCATCGAGCAGGATGGGTTGCTGTGGGTGTTCATGGCGGCCAGGCCAGGCACCGCGCCGAAGGATTTGCCGCCCAAGGTGCCGATGGCGGATGCGAAGATTCGCTGGCATGAGACGCAGGTCTTCCCCTGCAACATCGACCATGCCGTGATCGGCCTGATGGACCCGTGCCATGCCGCCTATGTGCACGACCATTGGTGGTGGAAGACCAAGCCCAAGGTGAAGCAGAAGCAGTATGCGCCTTTGCCGCGCGGCTTCACCATGGTGCGGCACAAGCCGGTCAAGCCGGCCTATAGCCTGCTGGGCGAGGTTTCGACCGAGATCACCTTCGAACTGCCTTCGACCCGGTTCGAGATCGTGGAAGGACGCCTGTTCGGGCGGCCCTTCCGGGTGGTGGGGCTGACGGTCTGCACGCCGCGCGACGCCGAGCATACCGACATCGTGCAGGTCTTCTATTGGCCGGGCTGGCTGTTCTTCATCAAGCCGTTCTTCTGGGCGGTGGGGCGCACCTTCATCGCCGACGACCGCAAGATCGTGGAATTGCAGAAGGAGGGGCTGAAATTCGACCCCGCCCTGATGCTGATCCAGGACGCCGACCAGCCCGCCATCTGGTACCACC
>JAEZBK010000157.1 GCA_023427355.1 Pseudomonadota bacterium | reverse complement strand
GGCAAAATGCGTCCAACCCTGGCGAGGCGCCGGGCGATCGGCAGCTTCCAAACACCGGACCGGCACGATATAAGCGCGGCTGTGCGGGCGTAGTTCAATGGTAGAACGGCAGCTTCCCAAGCTGCATACGTGGGTTCGATTCCCATCGCCCGCTCCATCGCCCGCTCCATCGCGCCAAATCGCATCGCGTTCACGGCACCGCCGGCCCGGCCGCGCGCAGGCGCGCGGCGTTCGACGCTCTCGCGGGTCCACCGGACCTGCTCCTTCGCGGCGCGAACCGGCACGCCCCGGCGCTTGTGCCGCCATGCGCACTTCGCGCAAGCTGGGCGCGAAACGGGAACCGGCATGCAAACACACCGCATCTACAAGATGGCCTTCGCCAGCGTTTACCCCTTGCTGGTCGCCAAGGCGCAGAAGAAGGGGCGCACCAAGGCCGAGGTGGACGCGGTCATCCGCTGGCTGACGGGCTACACCCAGAAGGGGCTGGACGCGCAACTGGCGAAGCAGACGGACTTCGAGACCTTCCTGGCCAAGGCGCCCAGGCTCAATCCCGCGCGCAGGTTGATCACCGGCGTGGTCTGCGGCGTCAGGGTGGAGGCCATGGACGCCTCGCCCATGCAGGAAATCCGCTATCTGGACAAGCTGGTGGACGAACTGGCCAAGGGCAAGGCGATGGACAAGATCCTGCGCAAGGCCTGATCGCGCAGGCGCCGCGTTTGCCCGGTTCTTCGTGGTTTTCGCGCACTTTCCCTGGGGCCGCGGGATCGCCTAGTATCCGCCGCCTTTTGAGAACCTTGCGCCATGCTCGACCAAGCCATCGCCCTCCACGCCCAGGGCCGTTTCCCGGAAGCCGAACAGGCCTATCGCACCATCCTGGCGCGCGAGCCGGAGAACGCGCAGGTGGGTCACATGCTGGGCACGCTGGCGCTGGATGCGGGCGTGCCGCAGGCGGCGGTGCCGATCCTGGAACGGGTGGTGATGCTGGAGCCGGCCAATGCGCAGTTCCAGGCGCAACTGGGGGTCAGCTATCTGCAGACCGGCCGCCAGGACCAGGCGCTGGCGGCCCTGGACCGCGCGCTGGCGCTGGATGCGAACAACGTCACCGCGCATTTCCAGAAGGGCGTCGCGCTGATGGAGCGCGATCCCGATGGCGCGCTGCAAAGCCTGGACAAGGCCGTGGCGCTGAAGCCCGATTTCGGCCCCGCGCACAATCTGCGCGCCATGGTGCTGACGCACCGCCAGCGGCTGCACGAAGCGCTGGACGCATCGGCACGCGCGCGCGACCTGGACCCGGAGCATCCGCTGGCGCGCAACAATCATGGCTGCGCCCTGGCGCGGCTGGGCAACCTGGCCGAGGCGGTCGTGGAGTTCGAGGCGGCGGTGCGGCTGCAGCCCGACAATGCCGAACTGCATTATAACCTGGGCGAACCGCTCCTGGGATTGGGACGGCTTGAGGAATCCGTGGCGGCCTATGACAAGGCCATCGCGCTGCAGTCCGAATTCGCGCAGGCCTATATCAATCGCGGCATGGCGCTGACCGGCCTGGGCCGCACCGAGGACGCGCTGGCCAGCTTCGATCGCGCCATCGCGCTGGATCCCACCAATGCGGGAGCCCATATCGGCCGCAGCGACACGCTGGTGGCGGCGGGGCGCATCGCAGACGCCCTGGCCTATGACCGCCAAACCGCCAAGACGCCCGCCTTCCAGGGCGAGGCGGATTTCCACAGCGCGCTGCTGTTGCTGCGCCAGGGCGACTGGGCGGACGGCTGGACGCTGTATGAAGCCCGCCGCACCAAGGGCAACCCCATCCAGACGCGCCGCTATCCGCAGCCCGAATGGCTGGGCGGCGAGGATTTGTCCGGCAAGACACTGTATGTCTATGGCGAGCAGGGGCTGGGCGACACGATCTTCTTCAGCCGCTATCTGGCGCTGGCCCAGGCGGCGGGCGCGCGCGTGATCTTCTCGCCCCAGGACAAGCTGAACCGGCTGATGCAGGGCCTGTCATCGCCGGTGGATGTGCGCGGCTGGAACGCGGCGCCGGATGCCTTCGACCTGCACATGCCGCTGGGCAGCATGCCGCTGGCCTTCGGCACACGGCCCGACACGATCCCCGCGGCCATTCCCTATCTGCAGGCCGATCCGGCCAAGGTGGCGGCATGGAAGGACCGCATCGGCACGCAAGGCCTGCGCATCGGCGTGTGCTGGACCGGCAGCGCCATTGCGGGGCTGGGCGTGGGCATTGACCGCTCCTTCCCGCTGGCGGCGCTGGCGCCCATCGCGGCGCTGCCCGGCGTGCGGCTGATTTCGCTGCAGAAGGATGACGGGCTGAAACAGCTTGCCACCCTGCCCGCCGGCATGACGGTGGAGACGCTGGGCGCGGATTTCGATGCGGGCGACGGCGCCTTCACCGACACCGCCGCCGTGATGGCGTCGCTGGACCTGGTGATCAGCTGCGATACGTCGGTGGCGCATCTGGCCGGCGCGCTGGGCGTGCCGTGCTGGACCGCGCTGAAGCATTATCCGGAATGGCGCTGGGCGCTGGGCGGCAGCGAGACGCCCTGGTATCCGGGCATGACGCTGTTCCGCCAGGGCGCGCCCGGTGACTGGGATGGCGTCTTCGCCGCGATGGCCGACAAGCTGAAGGCGGAAAAGATTTGAGCACCGCCGCCTTCATCGGCGGCGACTGGGGCACCAGCCGCCTGCGGCTGTTCCTGTGCGATGCGGCGGGCGCCGTCCTGGCGCGCCAGGATGGACCGGGCGTGGCCGACGCCGGGGCACGCGCGGCGGAGCTTTTCGCCGACCTGACGCGCGCCTGGGATGCGTCGCTGCCGGCGATCCTCAGCGGCATGGTGGGTTCGACCATCGGCTGGCGCGAGGCCGCGTACCTGCCCTGCCCGGTCGCGGCGGAGGCGATCGCGCGCGGCGCATTGCGGTTTGAATCGGGCGGTCGCGCCATCGCCATCGTGCCCGGCCTGTCCTGCCGCAACGAAGCCGGCCTGTTCGACGTGATGCGCGGCGAGGAGACGCAAGTGCTGGGCGCGCTGCGGCTTCATCCCGAACTGGCGCGCGGGAAGCGGCTTTTCTGCCTGCCCGGAACCCATGCCAAATGGGTGCTGGTGGACGATGGCCGCGTGCTGCGCTTCCACACCGCCCTGTCGGGGGAATTGTTCGCGCTGCTGTCGGCGCACAGCGTGCTGGCGCGCGGCGCGGGCGCGGTGGATGGCGGCCATGATGCATTCGCCGAAGGCCTGCGCGTGGCGCAGCAGGCGGACAAAGCGGGGCTGCTGCACCTGCTGTTCAGCACCCGCAGCCGCCAGCTGGCAGGGGAGATCGCCAGGGAAGAAGCCGCCTCCTATCTGTCCGGCCTGGTGATCGGCGCGGACGTGGCGGCGTCGTTGCGGCTGTTCGATGCGCACGACGCCGTGACGCTGGTCTGTGCGCCGGACCTGGCGGGGCTGTATGCGCAGGCGCTGTCGCGCCACGGTGTTGCCAGCCAGCGCGTGAGCGGCGATGACGCCGCGCTGGCCGGTCTTGTCTTTGTCCACCAAGCCTTGTCGGGTGCCTGAATGACCAATCTGCTGGAAGAGCTTCCGCTTGTCGCCATCCTGCGCGGCGTCACGCCCGACCGCATCGAGGCGGTGGCGGGCGCCATCTTCGACGCGGGCATCCGCGCCATCGAGGTGCCGCTGAACTCGCCCGATCCCTATAAAAGCATCGAGATCCTGGCGAAAAAATTCGGCACGGCGCTGACCGGCGCGGGCACCGTGACCAGCCCGGCGGAAGTGGACAAGGTGGCCGAGGCCGGCGGCAGGCTGGCGGTATCGCCCCACACCGACGCGGCGGTCATCAGCCATGCCGTGAAGCGCGGCCTGATCCCCATGCCCGGCGTGGTGACGCCCAGCGAATGTTATGCGGCGCTGCATGCGGGCGCGCGCGACCTGAAGCTGTTTCCGGCCGCCAGCCTGGGGCCGGGGCATCTGTCGGCGATCAAAGTGATCCTGCCGCCTGCGGCGAAGCTGTATGCGGTGGGCGGGGTCAATCCGGGCAACATGGCGGAGTGGCTGAAGGCGGGCGCGGCGGGCTTCGGCCTGGGCAGCGACCTGTTCAAGCCGTCTTACGACGATGCCGAGATCGCCAAACGGGCGAAGCTGACCGTGGAAGCGTTCAAGGCGGCGCGGGGCTGATACGCGCGCGTCATGGTTTTCCTTGTGAAAACCAGGACTGCAGCACCGGCACGGCAACAACCTGGGTGGCCCACATTCGCGGGCCATGACACTTACATTCAGACGGCGATGGGCGCCTTGATGGAGGGATGCGCCTGGTAGTTTTCCAGCGTGAAATCCTCGAAGGTGAAGGCGAAGAGTTCCGTCACGCCCGGATTGATGCGCATGGTGGGCAGCGGCAGGGGTTCGCGCGAGAGCTGCTCCTTCGCCTGCTCGACATGGTTCAGGTAGAGATGCGCATCACCGAAACTGTGCACGAACTCGCCCGGCTTCAGCCCCGTCACCTGCGCCACCATCATGGTGAGGAGCGCATAGGACGCGATGTTGAACGGCACGCCCAGGAAGATGTCGGCGCTGCGCTGGTAGAGCTGGCAGGAGAGCTTTCCATTGGCGACATAGAACTGGAACAGGCAGTGGCAGGGCGGCAACGCCATCTTCGGCACATCGGCCGGGTTCCAGGCCGTGACGATCAGGCGGCGGGAATCGGGGTTGCGCCGGATGTCGGCGATCAGGTTGCTGATCTGGTCGATCGTGCCATCGCCCTTGGCGGGCCAGCTTCGCCATTGATGGCCATAGACCGGGCCCAGTTCGCCTTGCGCATCGGCCCATTCGTCCCAGATGGTGACGCCGCGTTCCTGCAGCCAGCGCACGTTCGAGTCGCCGCGCAGAAACCACAGCAGTTCGATGAA
>JAEZBK010000114.1 GCA_023427355.1 Pseudomonadota bacterium | reverse complement strand
GGTCCACCTTACAGCAAGGAAATTTGAATCTCGGATTGCTGCTTAGGCGGATATATAAGGCTGATAATCAGCCATTGATCTGGGAACCGATGGATGGTTCCCATAAGAAACATCAAATTCTTTGATGCCAATTCTCGTTCTAGCTTGTCTCTGAACGGCGTCTCCCATTTGCTGCCATGGGTGCGCTTTAGGTTCCAATAAAGAGCGCCAACCTCCCAATCGGAAACCTTGTGCCGTGCATGCACCTCGGCGCCATTCAAGCCAATGCAAGTGTAGCGATAGTGAAAATCAAACGGTATCTTGCGCAGGGTGGTGATCTTTGCCGCATCTCCTGGCGCAAAAAGACTGCCTTGTCTTTGTAGTTGGACAAGCTTTGCTTTCTCTTCATCCGTCCAATCTGGCGAGGTTGCGGTAATATCAAGCCCAAGTATGCTATTTGGTTTTAGTAGCGCAATCGTAACGCCAGTCTCTATTCGCGCCTTCTCCATCGCTGCGGGGCTTTGAAATGTCGGCATTTTCTCAAGCCAGCGCAATCTAGATGCCCAGCCATTTCGTGTGCTGACAACAGGTTCCTCACAGAGGATCGTATCCACGCCAATGCGGTGGCTTTCCGGTCGATGATCCTTTGAGGCCTTTTCTATTTGCGCTGTTATCCATTGCCATTTTCTAAACTGCGATACTTGTTCTAAAAGACGAAATGGTACCGGATATAGGCGAATGGCATTGCCATTCTCCTCGATACCCGCAACGCATGAGGTTTCGGAGTGTGCGGCGCTTGGGGACGGGTACGTTTTGCAGAGAACAAGAATGCGCGCTTTACGGAAAGCCATCGCCCCGCCATTTCTGGAAAGCCCTGTCAACAATCCGCGATTCTGTCTCCTGCATTCAAACCGCTTATGTGCGGGACTTGTGTCCGAAGGAATCAGATCTGAAGCTCTACGTGGAAGGCAATGCGGAGAAAACGCTGCTCTCCACTGGGCTAATCTAAGCCCCCCTCTGGCACCTTGCCTTGAGAAGGTTCATTCCGTCCACGTCAACTCACCGCAACAACGGCCACAACGTCGCCGCCAGCAGCACGCCCATCGCGATGTTGAACCATTTCAGCCGCACCGGGTCTGACAGGAAATTGCGCATCGCCACGCCGAACAGCGCCCAGCTCGATATGCAGGGCAGGTTGGTCAGCGCGAACACCACCGCCACCAGCGCCATCCCGCCCAGCCCGCGCGCCGGATCGGTATAAAGCGCCATGCCGGTGATCGCGATCACCCAGGCTTTCGGATTGACCCACTGGAACGCCGCCGCCTGCATGAAGGTCAGCGGCTGCGCGCCCGTCTCCTTGCCATCCGACAGGGTGCGCGCCGATGCGATCTTCCACGCCAGGAACAACAGGTAAGCCCCGCCCGCGATCTTCAGTCCCGCATGCAGCGGCGGATACGCCGTCAGCAGCGCCCCCAGCCCCAGCCCGATGCCCAGCAGCAGCGTGAGGAACCCCACGCCAATGCCCAAAATGTGCGGCAGGCTGCGCCACAGGCCGAAATTCACCCCCGATGCCAGCAGCATCAGATTGTTCGGCCCCGGCGTGATCGAACCCACCGCCGCGAACACCACCAGCGCCACCAATGTATCGAACGACATGGCTTTCCCCTTGGGGCAGCAGCCTAAAGCGCGATCCTGCGCCTTTGCTCTGGCACGGGCCGGGGAGTGGCCCTGCACATGGCGCAACCCTGTGTGCGTGCCTGACGGGGCAAACGCTATCCACCTTTCTATCCGGCACGGACCCGTGAGACACTCCCGCGCATGAAAACGGCGCGTGGAGATATTGGTCAGGGCATCGCGCGGCGCGAACGTGCCGTACAGGCTGCGCGCACGCCCTGCGTGGGGATAGCGCCATGGGGATAGCGCCCCGGACAGGGGGAGGGGGGTACCCCCGAAGCGGACAAACGAAGATTCGCCAAGTCCCTGATGTGGCACGCCGTTCCACGGTTGCCCCATCGCGCGTTCCTATCGCCAAAGGGTGGACAGGCTATGGGGGACTGGTGGGCCAGCGGATGCGTACCCGACCCCCGTTCCTCATCCCGGGCTTGTCGAAGGGTGAGGGCACGCGCAGTCTGACGCCGCCGCCCTCAGGTCCGTGTCATGACCTATGACGCCGTCATCATCGGGGCGGGCGCGGCGGGCATGATGTGCGCCGCCACCGCCGCCGCGCGCGGCCGCCGCGTCCTCGTACTGGATGCCGCGAAATCGCCGGGCGAGAAGATCCGCATATCCGGTGGCGGGCGCTGCAACTTCACCAATCGCCACGCCACGCCAAAACAGTTTCTCTCCGCCAATCCGCATTTCTGCATCTCGGCCCTGTCGCGCTACACGCCAGCGGATTTCATCGCCCTGGTGGATCGCCATGGCATCGCCTGGCACGAAAAGACGCTGGGGCAATTGTTCTGCGACGGCCCGGCCACCCAGATCGTCGCCATGCTGCTGGACGAGATGCAGAAGGCCGGCGCGGAGCTGCGCCTGGGGCTGACCGCGCAAAGCGTGGCGAAAACCGAAAGCGGCTTCCGCCTCGGTCTGTCCAGCGGCGAAACGCTCGAAACCACGGCGCTCGTCATCGCCACCGGCGGCAAGTCCATTCCCAAGATGGGCGCGACCGACTTTGGCTATCGCCTGGCGCAGCAGTTCGGCCTTCGCCTGGTCGAAACCCGGCCCGGGCTGGTGCCGCTCACCTTCGGGCCCGACATGCTGGCGCAGCTTGCGCCCCTGTCGGGCGTGGCGGTCCCGGCGCGCGTCACCTGCGGCAAGACCAGCTTCGACGAAGCGCTGCTCTTCACCCATCGCGGTCTCTCCGGCCCGGCCATCCTGCAGATTTCGTCCTTCTGGCGCGAAGGCCAGCCCATCACGATCGATCTGCTTCCGGGCACGGACGCGCTGGAAAGCCTGCGCGCCGCGCGCCAGGCCAATGGCCGGCAATCGGCGCATACGGTCCTGGCCACGCTTCTGCCCCGCAGGCTGGCGGTGATGCTGGCGGGGGATGCGGAAATGCCCCTGGGGGGCCTCTCCGATGCGCGCCTGCGCCAGCTTGCGGCCTCGGTGAATGCGTGGCGCGTCACGCCCGCGGGCACCGAAGGCTACCGCACGGCGGAAGTGACGCTGGGGGGCGTGGATACGCGCGACCTGGATTCGCGCACGATGCAGGCCCGCGCCGTCCCCGGGCTCTATTGCATCGGCGAGGTGGTGGACGTCACCGGCTGGCTGGGCGGCTATAACTTCCAGTGGGCCTGGGCGAGCGGCTTTTGCGCCGGACAGGAGGTCAAGGCTGTTCTCTAGGGGCTGGCCGACAGGATGATTTCCACCCGCTGCGCGGCAGTGCTGCCCGTATTGGCCTCGATCTGGGGCAGGGAGGCGCGGGCGATGCTTCCAGCCGCCACGCCCCGCGCCACCAGCGCCTGCCGCACCGCTTCATAGCGCGGCTCGGCCAACCTGGCGGTCGCGCTGTCCGCGCCGGCGGCAATGGTCACGGTGGCGGGACGCTGGCGGCCGATGGCCTGGGCGGCCTGTCCCACAATGGCCTGCGCATCCGGGGAAAGGGTGGTGGCTTCGCCCGCGAAAAAGACGTTGAAGGATGTCGCGGTCTGGTTGCTGCCGCTGGCACAGGCCATCAGCATCACGGCGGCGAGAAAACACCCGGCCAGGCGTGGAATTGTCATGGCAACCTCGCGATAGCAGCGCTGGTAACGCCCTTGTCGCGCGCCGGTTGCCTCAACCGGGCCCGGGCTAGTTCAGCTTTTCGCCCAGATCGGCAATGCCCGACTTGATCAGGGTGGCAGCCCGGCCCGCATCCATGCGGGCGGCGATCAACTTCTGCGCGCCATCCACGGCAGCGTCAGCGGCCAGGGCGCGAATTTCGGCCACGGCGGCGGCCTCTGCCTGCGCAATCTTGTCCTGCGCGGCCTGCGCCCGGCGCTCGATCTGGGCAGCCAGTGCGGCGCGGCTCTCGACGGCGAAGCGTTCGGCCTCGGCCCGGGCTTCTTGCACGATGGCGGCAGCCTCGGCTTCGGCGGTGGCGGCCTTCTTCTTGTACTCGGCCAACAGCAG
>JAEZBK010000102.1 GCA_023427355.1 Pseudomonadota bacterium | reverse complement strand
AGACCGGCCATGCCCATGGCCATCTGGAATATCTCGAGGAAGTGGGCGATCCGGCGACCGGCGAGCCCATCGGCGCCACCGACGCCAACCTGAAGGCCTCGATCGCGGGCGAAACCCACGAATACACCGACATGTATCCGGGCATGGCCAAGACCGCCCGCGAGGAAGGCTTTGACGAAATCGCCGACTGGTTCGAGACCCTGGCCAAGGCCGAGAAGAGCCATGCCGGGCGCTTCCAGAAGGCGCTGGACAGTCTCGGCAAGTAAACCCCTCCGCCGTTTTAAGTGACCCCCTCCGGCCTTCGCTGGCTTAACCGCTACGCTGGCCGTCCATATGCTGTCGCTATGGACCGGCCACCTCCCCCTTGGATGCGCTTCGCGCAAAAGGGGGAGGCGGGCCGGAGTTTTCGTGGAGCGCGCCGTGACCGGTGAAGGCAGTCTCGAAGCCCCGACCCGCCAGATCATCGACTGGAAGAATCCCGACTTCGCCGATCCGGTGAAGCTGGACGCCGAGATGCGACGGGTCTTCGACATCTGTCATGGCTGCCGCCGCTGCTTCAATCTCTGCGATTCCTTTCCCCGCCTGTTCGACCTGATCGACTCTTCGCCGGACGAAGATGTCGAGCATCTGGCGAGCGAAAGTTTCCAGCCGGTCGTCGAAGCCTGCACGCTTTGCGACATGTGCTTCATGACCAAGTGCCCCTATGTGCCGCCGCATCCCTTCATGCTGGATTTCCCGCACCTGATGCTGCGCCATCGCTTTGCCCATGCGGGCAAGGAAGAAAACGCCTTCGTGCAGGGCCAGCTGGCCCAGATGGACCGCAATGGCACGCTGGCGCGCGCGATCTCGCCCGTCATCAACTGGGCCGGACGGCAGGACAATGACCTGACGCGACCCGTCATGGAAAAGACGCTGGGCATCGACCGCGATGCGGCGCTGCCGAAATTTTCCGGCCGCACCTTTCTCCTGGCCGACAGGCAGGAGCCGGCCCATCCCAACCCGGCGGGACCGGCGGCGGGCCAGCGCAAGGCCGCGCTCTTTGCCACCTGTTTCGTCAACTACAACAAGCCCGCCACCGGCATGGCGGCGCGCGATGTGCTGAACCATCTGGGGGTGGAAACGATCGCCACCTACCCCGGCTGTTGCGGCATGCCCTTCCTGGAACAGGCCAAGCTGGAGAAGGTCGCCGACAGCGCGGCCAAGGTATCGAAGGAACTGGTGAAGCTGATCGACGAGGGCTACGAGATCGTGGCGCTGACGGCCAGTTGCGGGCTGATGCTGAAATTCGAATGGGCGCTGATCTGCCCCGACAATGCAAACGTGAAGAAGCTGGCCGAGCATGTCTGGGACATTGATGAATATGTCGTGGACGTGATGAAGAAGGATGGCACGCTGCCGATGACGCCGCTGCCCGAAGGCGTGACGGTGCACCTGGCCTGCCATGCCCGCGCGCAGAATATGGGCCCCAAGGCGGCCGAGATGCTGAAGCTGATTCCCGACACGCCGGTGGATGTGATCGAGCGGTGCAGCGGCCATGGCGGCACCTTTGGCGTGGTCAAGCCGACGCATGACGTGGCGGTGAAGGTGGGGCGGCCAGTGTTCCGCGCGGCGAACACCCAGAAGCGCGGGCATATCGTGTCGGACTGCCCGCTGGCGGCGCAGCATATCGTGGCGCATACCGAAACCGGCGTGACCGAGCCGGAGCATCCGGTGCAGATCATGGCGCGGGCGTTTGGCCTGACGAAGGACTGAGTTGGTTGCCCTCATGCTTCGACAGGCTCAGCATGAGGACATTTTTCAAATCCTCACCCTGAGCTTTTCGGGTGAGCCCAGGGAACGCCGCCATGCCCCAATCCGCCCGCACGATCACCGCCGCCGACCTGCTGCCGCTGAAGGAATATGAGCAGCAGCGCAAGACGCTGAAGCAGAACCTGATTCCGATGAAGAAGCTGCGCCGGGTCGAGGTGGGGCCGTTCGCGACCTTCTATTTCGAGAATTACGCCACCATGTGGCTGCAGGTGATGGAGATGCTGCGCATCGAGAAGGGCGGCGACGAACAGGTGCCCGGCGAGCTGGCCGCCTACAATCCGCTGATCCCGCAAGGGTCCGAGCTGATCGCCACCATGATGCTGGAGATCGAGGATGCCAATCGCCGCAACAAGGTGCTGCTGACGCTGGGCGGGATCGAGGAGACGGTGTTCATGGAGATCGGCGGCGACATGGTGAAGGCGACGCCGACCGAATATGACGACCGCACCACCGCCGACGGCAAGACGTCATCGGTGCACTGGCTGCGGTTCCGGCTGACGCAGGACCAGATCGCGCGCTTTTTGACCGACAAGGTGGTAATCGGGCTGAGCCATCGCAATTATGGCCATATGGCGGTGCTGGGCGACGAGACCAAGGCGGCGCTGGCGGCGGATTTCTCCAACGCGGAGATGTGAACTCAGGTTTTGAGCCAAGCGACAAAGTAATAAATCGCCATCCAAACAAGCACGACATCAATGGCAGCAAGAACGGCCATGATTGTCCAGAACGTGCGTGGATTGTCTCGTTTCGTGATTCTCTGGAATTCAAATTCCGTATAGCCTTCGCGAATACGCCAGCGTAGGCCAAGACCAAAAAAGAACGCCAAAGCTGCTGACGTCAGCGCGATGGCGAGGTGGCGATCCATTTGAGGAAATTCCGTTTCTCGCGGCCAATCCCACATATCGTGGGAAGAGCGGCTGAATCAATTTTCTTACAGCTTCACTCGTCCTTCAACGATGTCGGCATGGCGCGGCGGCGTCAGGCGTTCATACGCGCCCGTGGCGGGATCGAGCCAGAAGACCGGATCGGCAATCGCATCGGGATCGAAGCCTTCGCGGACCAGGTCGAGCTTGCGCTGCTTGAAGGTGCCGGTGACCGCGATGCTGGGCGACAGGCGCAGGAACAGCGGCCGCGCATAGGGCGGCAGGCGCATCTTGAGGCTATCTGCCAGCGCCGTGATGTCGAAATCGCCGTCCACCACCAGCGAGGCCATGCCGGCGCGGCCATCGGCGCCGGGGATGGCGACGCCATAGACGTTGGATTCGCGGATGCCGCGCTGGCGGCCCAGAACCGCCGCCACCTCGCTGGTGGCGACATTTTCGCCCTTCCAGCGGAAGGTGTCGCCCAGCCGGTCCACGAAATAGAAATAGCCATGTTCGTCGCGGCGCATCAGGTCGCCGGTGCGGAACCAGACATCGCCTTTCTGGAAAACGTCGCGCAGCATCTTCTTTTCGCTGTCGGCGCGGTTGGTATAGCCTTCGAACTCGCGGCCGGCGCGGCGCGACATGCCGCCAATGGTTTCGCCCACTTCCTTTGGCCCGCATTCGATGCAGAAACCGTCAGGCCCGCGGACGGGCTGTTCGGTTTCGATATCCAGCCGGATGACACGCGCGGGCAGCAGTTTTTCGGAATATTCCGGCACCCGGCCCACCGCCCCCAGCGTGCCGTCATAGTTCAGCATCGAGACGTTGCTTTCGGTGGCGCCATAGAACTCCACGATGCGCGCGATGCCGAAGCGCTGCTGGAACTCGCCCCAGATGGCGGCGGACAGGCCATTGCCGGTGATGGCGCGGACCTTGTGCCCCTGGTCCAGCGGCGTGGGCGGGGCGTTGAGCAGGTAGCGGCACAGTTCGCCCACATACTGGAACATGGTGGCGCCATGTTTGTGGATGTCGCTCCAGAATTCGTGCACCGAGAATTTGCGCTTGATGATCAGCGCCCCGCCCGACAGGAAGGCCAGCCCCACGGCACAGACCCCGCCGGTGGAGTGATAGAGCGGCAGGGGATCATAGATGCGGTCGGAAGCGGTGGGCCGCAGCGCCCCGACAAAGCCCGTCATCATGAAGAGCATGCGCATATGGCTGAAATTGGCCGCCTTGGGCAGGCCGGTGG
This sequence comes from Pseudomonadota bacterium, assembly GCA_023427355.1. Classification (GTDB taxonomy): domain Bacteria; phylum Pseudomonadota; class Alphaproteobacteria; order Micropepsales; family Micropepsaceae; genus Rhizomicrobium. Next base: position 4,568 of record JAEZBK010000102.1, on the reverse strand, counting down.
TGCCCGACGTGTAGATGAAGAAGGCGCGGTCCTTGAGAATGAGCCTGCCGCGCGCCTTCTGGCCCGGATCGGTGGTGGGCATCGCGGCCAGTTCGGCGTCGAGATCGCCCTGCTCCTGTTCGGTTTCGCCCTGCCACCAGGCGCGCGGCGCGGCTTCGAGATAGGGCAGCGCGCTTTCAAAGGCCCCGCGCATTTCATCGCCGATAATGGCGTGCCGGGATTTGGCGATTTCGATGGAATGGGCCAGCGCGCGGCCCATCAGGTTGGTGTTGATCAGCGCCACGGAGGCGCCGACCTTGAACAGGCCGAGCCAGGCGGCGATGAAATCGGGCCGGTTTTCCATCAGAAGGACCACCGCATCGCCATGGGCGATGCCCTGCGCCATGGCCCAATGGGCATAGGCGTTGGCGCGCGCATCCAGCGCGGCATAGGTCATCACGCCATCGCCCTGGAGGATGGCCGGGGCATCGGGTGTCTTGCGGGCTTGCGCCGCCACGATGTCGGCGATGGTGCGGGTGGCCTGCGGCTTGACGGGCCTGAGCAGCCACAGCGTGCGCAGGATGCTGGAGATGTAAATGTATTCGCGCCGGATGGCGGCGGCCAATCCCATCACTGTCCCAGGCGTGGAGGGTGGTGTTCTCTCTCCGCGCGTCCTTCCCTGACGGCAAGATTGAGCCGCGCCGCGCCCTGACGCAAGATGCGCCCATGGACGAGCCCCTGGACCTGCGCACGCTGAAATGCCCGTTACCGGCCATGCTGGCGAAGAAAGCGCTGGCAAAGGCCGCACCGGACGTTGTGATGATCGTGCTGGCGGATGATCCGCTGGCGGTGGTGGACATTCCCCACATGTGCCATGGCGAAGGCCACACGATAGAAAACATCACCGCTGCCAGCGGCCATCACGTCTTTCGCATCAGGCGGGCGGCGGCGGCCTGAGATTGGCAAGCACGGCGCGCGCATCCACGGCGCGGTTCTCGGACTTTTCGCCGCCCGGCGGCAGGACCACGATTTCGGCGAAGGCCTGGTAGCGGGTGGTGGTGGAGATCATCAGCGGCGGGCCGAAGGGGTCATAACCCCAGCGCGGGCGAAAGCCCCAATAGCCGCCCCAGAATCCACCGCCGAAGCCGCCATAGCCATAACCGCCCGGTCCCAGGGGATCGGCATAGACGCGGGTCTGGGCGGCGGTATCGCGGCTGTCGAAGATAAAGTGGGTGCCGCCATTGGCCAGCGTCACCTCGGCGGCGCGCAGCAGCAGATAGTCCTCCACCGTCTCGCGCGGGGTGACGGCATTGCCGGTGAAGGTCACCCGCCAGCGGCCGGGGGACAGTTCCCGGTCGGTATAGCCGGTGACCTGGCCCGGACGGCGGGGCTCATAGGCGGCCTGGGTGGCGCAACCCGCCAGAATGGCGGCCAGACCCAGCGCCAGGGTGGTTTTTTTGAACGTTAGCCGTGTCATGACAAAGTTCCTTCCGTCGCCCCGCCTGACAGTAACGAAATAGCGGCCCAAAAGACCCGCTTTCCCCGGTCTGTTCAATATATGTTCGGGGTGGCGGGCTTACCAGCGCGGCATCTGCCCCCTTGCGAATTTTCCCGCGCCGCAGCAAGTTCGGCGGGCTCGCGCAAGCGGGCTTGGGTCCGATGGCGGGCCGCCAAAATACCGGCCTTGGCCCAAGGCTTTAGACCGGATTGCAGGCTAGTTGCTTGGGGACCGCAGGGGGCCTTTCGATCGCAATGCTCGGCTATACCCTGTCCTTCGCCCTGGCGATCATTCTCATTGCCGTCAGTTTCCTGTCCGTCCAGCTCATCATGCTGGCCTGGGTTCGCCTGCGCAAAGCCGCGCCTGCCGTGGCGATGGCCGACCTGGACACGGTGGACCTGCCGCATGTGCTGGTCCAGTTGCCGGTTTGCAATGAAGGCGACCTGGCGCTGCGCGTCGCCGCCGCCGCCTGCGCGCTGGACTGGCCGCGCGACCGGCTGACCATCCAGCTTCTGGATGACGGCACCGAGGAAAACCACGCCATCCTGGCGGCGAGCCTGCCGGGCATCGTGCCGGCGGGCGTGAACCTGCAACTGCTGCGCCGTGGCGACCGCAAGGGTTTCAAGGCCGGCAACCTGGCCTTCGGGCTTGCCCATTGCGACGCGCCCTTCGTGGCGATCTTCGACGCCGACTTCGTCCCCGCCCCCGATTTCCTGCGCCGCACCGTGCCGGCGCTGCTGGCCGACAGCGGGCTGTGCTTCGTGCAGGCGCGCTGGGGCCACAACAATCGCGAGGCCAACTGGCTGACGCGGGTGCAGGGCGTGCTGCTGGATTCGCATTTCGCGGTGGAACAGGAAGCGCGCTTCCGCGCCGGGCTGCCCATGTCGTTCAACGGCACCGCGGGGGTGTGGAACCGGCTGGCGATCGAGCAGGCGGGCGGCTGGACCGGCGACACGCTGACCGAAGACCTGGATCTGTCGATGCGCTGCGCGCTGCAGGGCTGGCGCATGGTGATGATGCCGGACATCGAAGTGCCCGGCGAATTGCCGCCCACCGCCGCCGCATGGCGCGCGCAGCAGGCCCGCTGGACCAAGGGTCATGCGCAATGCGCCCGCAAGCTGGTGCCCACCATCTGGGCCAGCCGCCTGCCGGTCGGCATCAAGATGGCGATGACGGCGCAGATGTGCCAGTTCGCCTTCTATACGCTGGCCTTCACCAGCGCGACGATCTCGCTCGTGATGATGTCGGTGGGCATCCGCCCCTATCCCGCCGTGGCCATACTGGGCCTGATCGTCACCTTCGTGGGCCTTTCCTGTTCCATCGGCTATCTGTGGCTGGGCCAGCGCATGCTGGGCCGCGCCGGTGCGCAGAAGCTGTTTCGCACCCTGGTGCTGGCGGTGGTGTTCCCGTCCGGCCTGATCCTGGCCAACACGCGCGCGACGCTGGAGGCCTTCTTCTCGACCCGCATGGATTTCATCCGCACCATCCGCGCGGGCGAAGTGACCAAGGGCGGCTGGCGCGGCGTGCCTGAGCTGGCGGTGGGCGGCTTCGTGGCGGTGCTGGCCGTTTCGGAAAGCAACTGGGCCGCGCTGTTCTTCGTCTTCGCCGTGTCGGGCCTGGTATCCATCGGCACGATGGGCGCGACCAACGCGCTGCCGCGGCATGCGCGCCGCCGGATCACGCCCGCCGAATAGGCGTTCCCACACCCGTCATGCTTAACGCGCATCAACCTTGATCGCGCGCAAAGTGATTCAAATTTGAATAGATAAAATCCGAACGATCGGCCTAACCCGGCTTTTGAAGTCTGTTGCGTAGCGTCCATTCCGGGAAGTGGATTTGCGGGCGTCGGACAGATGGGTGTTCTGAAGGATATCGTGGTGGTGGCGGCGCTGGCGCTTGGCCTGATGGGCTGCGCCGGTGGCGGTGGTTACCAGGACCGTTACGATGACGGCGCACAGGTGCAGGTGGGCGCGCTGGCGCCGATGCCGGGCACCGCCCGCGTGGACAGTTACGCCGGACAGACGGCGCTGCAATGCGTGCCGTATGCGCGCGACAATTCGGCGATCAAGATCTGGGGCGATGCCTGGACCTGGTGGGACCAGGCGGCGGGCAAGTATGAGCGCGGCGGACAGCCCGCCAGCGGCGCGGTGATGGTGCTGCACAATTATGCCGGGCCCAATCACGGCCATGTGGCGGTGGTGCGCCGCATCGTGGGCGCGCGCGAGATCCGCATCGACCATGCCAACTGGACCAATGACGGTTCGATCTACCTCAACAATCCGGTGATGGATGTGAGCCCGGCCAATGACTGGAGCCAGGTGCGTGTCTTCAACATCAAGACCGGCGCCTGGGGCGGCACCACCTATCCGGTGAAGGGCTTTATCGGGTCCGGCAGCGGCAAGCCCGCAACGCCGCCCCCCGCACGCGCGATAGCGCCCACCCCGCCGATCGAAGAAGACGATGCGGTGCCCGACGAGGATCTGCTGCTGGCGCAGCGCAAGCAGCCGCTGCTGGCGGCGGCAAGCCAGGTGGCACGCCCGGCTGCAACGGCACCGCGCGCAGCCCTGACGAATGTCAGTGCGGTCGAAGCCGAACGGGCACCGCCGCCCGGTTCCCCCTATGCCCTGACGGCGGAAGACCTGGCAATTCCGTAAATTTTGGAGATAGCCCTGCCTATTCATGGGGTTATGCCACGAACTGCGCCATCCTGCCGCGCCCCGCTTTGGGGTTGGCAGGCAAAGGACTAATGTCCCGCCCCTTCGCGGGTGCGCCCGCCTTGCGTCTGGTGCGTTCATCGTCTCCATGAAAAGCGTTTTCCCCTCGTGAATTCCGCACCGCCCGATGAATCGGCGCCGCTGTCGTCCTTGCCCGAGGCCGCGCCGGAAGGCGCGCGCACGCCCCATGGCCCCAGCCGTTCGACGCCGCTGCTGATGCTGGGGGCGCTGGGCGTGGTGTTCGGCGATATCGGCACCAGCCCGCTTTATGCGCTGCGCGCCACCGTGCTTTCGACCGAGGGCGGCGGCATCGCGCACACCACCGCCGTGATGGGATCGCTGTCGCTGATCTTCTGGGCGCTGATCCTGGTGGGGAC
>JAEZBK010000088.1 GCA_023427355.1 Pseudomonadota bacterium | reverse complement strand
TTCCACGGCCGCGCCGACATCCACGCCGGCGTCGATCTGGCCCTGGCCCAGGCCGTCGATCACGGCGCGGGCGGCCAGGTCGCAATACAGCGCGATGGCGCGGGCGGCGTCGTCATTGCCGGGGATCGGATAGGCGATGCCATCGGGATCGGAATTGGAATCCAGGATCGCCATCACCGGGATGCCCAGCTTGCGGGCTTCGGAAATCGCGATGGCTTCCTTGTTGGTGTCGATCACGAACAGCAGGTTGGGCACGCCGCCCATTTCCTTGATGCCGCCCAGCGACTTTTCCAGCTTGTCCTGCTCGCGCAGCATGTTGAGCAGTTCCTTCTTGGTCAGGCCCGACTGCTGGGCGCTGGACAAGGTCTCCTCGATGGAGCGCAGGCGGCGGATCGAATGGCTGATGGTCTGCCAGTTGGTGAGCGTGCCGCCCAGCCAGCGCTGGTTCATGTAGTACTGGGCGCAGCGCTTGGCGGCAGCCGCGATCGGATCCTGCGCCTGGCGCTTGGTGCCCACGAACAGGATGCGGCCGCCCGAAGCGGCCACTTCGCGCAGCGCCACCAGGGCGTTGTGCAGCAGGGGCACGGTCTGGGTCAGGTCCAGGATGTGGATGTCGTTGCGCGCGCCATAGATATAGGGCGCCATCTTGGGGTTCCAGCGCTGCTGGCGGTGGCCGAAATGGGCGCCGCTCTCGAGCAGTTGACGCATGGAAAAATCAGGCAGTGCCATGTGCAGTCTCCTTTACCGGTTGGCCAGATGCGCGGGCTAACCCCCTGAAGGAGCCACCGGACGGGGACGATGGAACACCCACCGAAACCCACCCGCGCATGCGAGATGGCGCGGCTTATACGCCAAAGCCCCCAAAAAGCAACCCATCCGGCAGCCCAGGTTCCCGCCCCGGCCGGGCTTCAGCCCTTGCCGGTCATCCGGGCAAAGACCTGCCGGTCCTTGTTGTCCTGCATCAGCGGGCCCAGGCCGGAAATCGTCGCCAGCCCCAGCCCCTCGGGAATGCCGGTATGGTCGTCGGCCACGATCCGGGCATAGCTCTGGCTGGCGATCTTTTCCCACTTGCCGGAAGGCTTTTTGATCTCAAGCCCCGCGACGGTGGCCTTCAGCACCAGCCGCACGATGGCCGGATGGGGGGCTGCCGGCTTGGTCAGGCTGGGCATGCCCTCGATCATCTGCCAGCCATTGGCCAGCGCCCATGCGGTGATCTCATCCTTTGTCATGGCACGATTAGACCAGATCGGGGCGCATGCTAAAAGCCGCGCCATGCCCTCTCCCATCCGTCCCGACATCCTGGCCCTCGAGCCGTCCGGCCTGGCCCGCATCTTCGACCTGGGCCGCGCCGTGGAAGGCCTGATCCCGCTGTGGGTGGGCGAAAGCGATCTGGTGACGCCGCCCTTCATCCGCGACGCCGCCATCGCCGCGCTGGAAGACGGCAAGACCTTCTACCTGAACGCCCGCGGCCTGCCCGCCCTGCGCCAGGCCATCGCCGATTTCCACCACCGCACCACGGGCGTCGCGGTCGACATGGCCCGCGTCACCGTGCCGGGCGCCGCGATGCTGGCGGTGGTCAGCGCCCTGCAATGCGTGGTGAACACGGGCGACACGGTGGTGATCGTCGCGCCCATGTGGCCCAACATCTTCAACGCGGTGAAGACGCTGGGGGCACAGCCGCGCCTGGTACGCCTGGAGGAAGACTGGAGCGCGGGCCGCTGGCGCTTCGACCTGCAAAAACTGTTCGACGCCTGTGATGGCCGGACCAGGGCGTTGTTCCTGGCCTCGCCCTCCAATCCCACCGGCTGGACGCTCACCGGCGACGAACAGCGCGCCATCCTGGATTTCTGCCGCGCGCGCGGCATCGCCATCATCGCCGACGAGGTTTACGGCACGCTTGTCTATGACGGCGCAACGCATGCGCCCTCCTTCCTGCAGGTGGCCGATCCCGACGACGCGCTGTTCGTGATCGGCGGCTTCTCCAAGCCCTTCGCCATGACCGGCTGGCGCATGGGCTGGCTGCTGCATCCCCGATCGCTGGAAGCGGCGTTTGAAGTCACCGCGCAATCCAACAACACCGGCGCGCCGCATTTCCTGCAATATGGCGCGCTCGCCGCGCTGTCGCCGCAAGGCGACACCTTCCGCGCCCAGCTCCTGGCCCGCTGCGCGACGGGCCGCACGGTGGTGGACGACTTCCTCAGGAAACAAAGTCGCATGCGCTGGCTCAAACCCGATGGCGCCTTCTATGGCTATCTGCATATTGACGGCCTGACCGACAGCCTGGCGCTGGCCGAAAAACTCGCGCTCCAGCATCGTGTCGGCGTTTCACCCGGTTCGTCCTTCGCATTGGGCGATGCGCGCGACCAAAGCTATATCCGCATCTGCTTCGCCCGCGATGCCGCCATCCTGGCCGAAGGCCTGGCCCGCATCGCCCAGGGTGTGGCGGCGGCATGAAGCTTCCCTTCCGCCTCAAGCGCCGCCGCAAGCCGCCCTATTCCGCAGGCGACGATATCTACGAAGCCTGGGCCGGGCGCATCGTGGCGCGCTGGCGCGCACGCATGCTCCATCCGCCGACCCTGGTGGACCGCACCGCCCGCCGCCTCCAGACCCGCGTCAACCGCATGATCCCCGATACGGTGCATGACGCCATCAGCGCCGTGATGCAGGGGCTGACGCGCACCATCCTGACCGGCGCCAATCTCACCACCGCCGCGCCCGTGACAAACGCCACGCTGGCGCAGCGCGACCACCAGGCGCTGGAGATCATCGAACGCTATCGCGCCATCAGCGCCGTGGAAGGCGGCGTGTCGGGTGCAGGCGGCTTCTGGCTGGCGCTGGCCGACTTCCCCGCCCTGCTGGTGCTGAAGTTCAAGCTGCTGTTCGACCTGTCGGCGGTCTATGGCCATGAGGCCGAACGCTTCGAGGAAAGGCTCTATATCCTGGCGCTGTTCCAACTGGCCTTTTCGGGCGCCGAGCATCGCACCCATGTCTTCCTCTCGCTCGAAGATTGGGATGCGCGCACCCATCCGCAGGATTTCGCCCATTTCGACTGGCGGCGCTACCAGCAGGAATATCGCGACTACATCGACCTGGCGAAACTGGCCCAGATGATCCCGCTGGTCGGCGCCCCCATCGGCGCGGTGGTGAACTGGCGGCTGGTGCAGCGGCTGGGCGAAACCGCGATGCAGGGCTACCGCATGCGCTGGCTGGCACGCGCACGGCTGCAAAAGCCGGACTAAACCGCTTCCACCGCCAGCACCCCCGGCAGCGTCGCCACGCGATTGCGCAGCGCGGGCGTCACCTGCACCCGTTTGGGCAAGGCGATCTCGACCTCCGCCCCGCCCTCGCCCGGCACCACCAGATGCACCCGCCCCTTGCCCGGCTGGCCCCGTTCCTGCGCCAACGCACCCAGGCCGGCCACATCCGCCAGCTTCACCACCATGCCCTCGCCCGCCGCGGCGGCTGCCGCATCAAGGTCGGCAATCGTGGCGGCGCGCAGCTTCAGTTCCTCGCCATCCCATTCCGCCGATGCCGTGATCAGCAGCGACTTGCCGGATTCCAGCAGCGCCCGCGACGCCTGCAACACCTCGGGAAACAGCATCACCTCGAACATGCCGGTGGGGTCCGAAAACGACACGAACGCATACATCTGGTCCGACCGCCCGCGCCGTTCCGACTTCTTGATCAGCGTGCCGGCGATCTTCGCCTTGAAGCCCGCGCGGCGGCGATCCTCCAGCAGCGAGGCATAGCTCACCGCCCCCAGCCGCTTCAGCGCATTGCCATAGGCATCCAGCGGATGGCCCGACAGGTAGAAGCCCATCGCGCCGAACTCCTCGCCCAACCGTTCATGGAGCGGCCAGTCGGGCACCGCTGTCAGGCGCAGTTCCGAAACATCCGGCCCGCCGCCGAACAGGTTGTTCTGCCCGCTTTCGCGCTCGCGCTGCGCCGCCTGCGCCCCCGAAAGAATGCGGTCGGAATTCTCCACCAGTTGCCGCCGGTTGGCATTGAGGCTGTCGAACGCCCCCGCCCGCACCAGGTTCTCGAACGCGCGCTTGCCCACCTGGCGCGGGTCCACCCGCGCGGCGAAATCCGACACCGACTTGAATGGACCGCCCGCGCGGCGCACCGCCACGACATGGTCCATCGCCTGGGTGCCCACGCCCTTCACCGCCGCCAGCGCATAGAACACCGTGTTCTTCGCCGCATCCACGCTGAACACCGCTTCGGACCGGTTGATGTCCGGCGCGGCAATCGGCACGCCCAGCCGCTGCGCTTCCTGGCGGAAGATGTTCAGCCGGTCGGTGTTGGCGATATCCAGCGTCATGGACGCGGCCAGGAACTCGACCGGGTAATTCGCCTTGAGATAGGCGGTCTGGTAGGCCACCTGCGCATAGGCTGCGGCATGGCCCTTGTTGAAGCCATACACGGCGAACTTCTCGGCTTGTTCGAAGATCTGTTCGGCAATGTCCTGCGCGATGTTGCGCTCCGCCGCACCCGCCAGGAACTTCTTGCGCTGCGGGATCATCTCCGCCGGAATCTTCTTGCCCATGGCGCGGCGCAGGATGTCGGCCTCGCCCATCGTGTAGCCGGCCAGTTCGCGGGCGATGCGCATGACGTCGTCCTGGTACGTCATCACGCCATAGCTTTCGCGCAGGATCGGCTCCAGCGAGGGATGCAGATATTCCACCACCTCCTTGCCGTTCTTGCGCGCGATATAGGTCGGGATCGAATCCATCGGGCCCGGCCGGTACAGCGCCACCAGCGCCACCAGGT
>JAEZBK010000024.1 GCA_023427355.1 Pseudomonadota bacterium | reverse complement strand
CCCGTCTGCTGGCCGCCATGCCGTCGCTGAAGGAACGCGCCCGCACGCTTGTCGAACTCAATCAGTCTGCGGAATTTCTGTACACGGATGGTCCTCGCGCCCTGGACGAGGCGGCCGCCAAACTGCTGTCGCCCGAAGGCCGCACCACCCTGGCCGCCGCCCTGCCGGCGCTGGAAGCCACCGACTGGTCTGGCCCGGCCCTGGAAGCCGCCGCCCGCACCCATGCCGAGGCCCAGGGGCTCAAGCTGGGCCAGGTCGCCCAGCCCCTGCGCGCCGCGCTGACAGGCAAAGCGTCCTCCCCACCCCTGTTCGAGATGTTGGCGCTGTTAGGACGCGAGGAAAGCCTTAACCGATTAAGGGCTTACGCGGGTTCATGAATTCGGAACACCTGGCGGGTTAGCTAGTGACGCGGGCGCATTTCTGCGCCTATAGTTTCGTCATTGCTGCACTGCAAGATACATAAGGGGGTCGTTCCATGCCAACACGGGAAAGCAAGATCAAGCCGGCGGGATCGGCCAGCCTCAACCTGGAAGGCAAGAATTACGACCTGCCCGTCTATGCCGGCAGCCAGGGCCCCAATGTCGTGGACATTCGCAAGCTCTACGACCAGGCGGATGTCTTCACCTACGATCCCGGCTTCACCTCCACCGCCTCGACCGAATCCACCATCACCTTCATCGATGGCGACAAGGGCGTGCTGCAATATCGCGGCTACTCCATCGCCGACCTGGCGGAACATTCCAGCTTCCTGGAAACCTGCTACCTGCTGCTGTACGGCGACCTTCCCAGCAAGGAGCAGTTCGAGAAGTTCGACTATTCGATCACGCGCCACACCATGGTGCACGAACAGCTCGCCCAGTTCTATCGCGGCTTCCGCCGCGACGCGCATCCCATGGCGATCATGTGCGGCGTGGTGGGCGCCCTGTCGGCCTTCTATCATGACAGCACCGACATCACCGATCCCAAGCAGCGCGAGATCGCCAGCCACCGCCTGATCGCCAAGCTGCCCACCATCGCGGCCATGGCCTACAAGTATCACGTCGGCCAGCCCTTCGTGTATCCGCTGAACAAGCTGGGCTACACCGAGAATTTCCTGCGCATGTGCTTCTCGGTCCCGGCCGAGGACTATGTGGTGAACCCGGTCCTGGCCAAGGCGCTGGACACCATCTTCATCCTGCATGCCGATCACGAGCAGAATGCCTCGACCTCGACCGTGCGCCTGGCTGGTTCGTCGGGCGCCAATCCCTTTGCCTGCATCGCGGCGGGCATTGCCTGCCTGTGGGGCCCCGCCCATGGCGGCGCCAACGAAGCGGCGCTGAAGATGCTCGAAGAAATCGGCACCGTGGACCGCATCCCCGAATTCGTCGCCAAGGCGAAGGACAAGACCAGCGGCTTCCGCCTGATGGGCTTTGGCCACCGCGTCTACAAGAACTATGACCCGCGCGCCAAGGCGATGCAGATCCAGTGCCATGCCGTGCTCAACGAACTCGGCAAGCATGACGACCCGCTGCTGAAGGTGGCGATCGAGCTGGAAAAGGTTGCGCTCAGCGATCCGTATTTCGTCGAAAAGAAGCTGTATCCCAATATCGACTTCTATTCCGGCATCACCCTGCGTGCGCTGGGCTTCCCCACCTCCATGTTCACCGCGCTGTTCGCGCTGGCCCGCACCGTGGGCTGGATCGCCCAGTGGAAGGAAATGCTGGAAGATCCGCACCAGAAGATCGGCCGTCCGCGCCAGATCTATACCGGCCCGACCGAGCGCAGCTATACACCCATCGCCAAGCGCTGATCCGCGGCGATACGAAACGAAAAGGGCGGCCCCCGTGGCCGCCCTTTTTCATTTTCCGGCGATGAATTCCAGCAGCGTGCGCGCCGCCCGCAGCGACGGGGCTTCGGTCCCCTCGCCCAGCATACGGGCGAACTGATCCAGGTCGGCCACCTGCGCCGCGCGCGCGGCAGGATCGCGCAGCAGCTTCTCCACGCCATCGGCCAGCACATCGGGCGTCATGCGCGACTGCAGGAATTCCGGCACCGCCTCCCGCTCCAGCAGCACATTGACGAGTGTGATGAACTTCACATTCATCAGCAGCGACGACAGCGCAAAGGTCACCGCCCCCACGCGATAACCCACCACCATGGGCGTGCGCGACAGCGCCAGTTCGGCCGTCACCGTGCCGCTTGCCGCCAGGGCCTCGTCGGCGGCGTCGAACGCCGCATATTTGTCGGCCTCGCTTTCCAGCACATGCAATGCCGTGGGCCAGTTATCCGTCGCCGCCTTCACCTTCCCTGCGATATGCGGCACGGTCGGCAGGACCGTCACAAGGCCGGGAATGCGCTGCGCCAGCATTCCCACGGCCTGCCGGAACACCGGCAGGATGAAACGTATCTCGCTCGACCGGCTTCCGGGCAGCAGCGCCAGCAGGGGCGTGGACGGCGCGATGCCAAGCCGGGCGCGCAGCGCCTCGCCGCCCACCATCTTCACCCGGCGTTCGATCACCGGATGGCCCACAAACGCCGCGCGCAGGCCATACCGCTCCAGGAACGGCACCTCGAAGGGAAACAGCGCCAGCACCAGGTCGAAATCCTTCGCCATCTGCTTGGTGCGATAGGCGCGGCTGGCCCAGACCTGCGGCGCGACATAGTTCACGGTGCGGATGGACGGATCGCGTTTCTTGATCGCGCGGGCGATGCGATGGGTGAAATCCGGGCTGTCGATCAGCACCACGGCATCGGGCCGGGTTTCCAGCGCGAAATCCGTCGCCTGCCGCACCCGCGCCAGGATTCGCGGAATGGCGGGCACCACTTCGCGCAGGCCCATCACCGCCGTGGCGTCGAGCGAAAACAGGCTCTGCAGCCCCTCGCCCGCCATGGCGGGACCGCCCACGCCCGTGATGCCGATACCCGGGTGCAATTGCTTCAGCGCCCGCATCAACTGCGCGCCCAGC
>JAEZBK010000275.1 GCA_023427355.1 Pseudomonadota bacterium | reverse complement strand
GTCCAACCAGCACAGGAAAATTGACGACATCATCGCAGCCGAAATGGCCAATCCCGATTGGGACGAGATGCGGGTCGCGGCGCTGAAAAAGCAGAAATTGCGGATCAAGGACGAGCTGGAGCGCCTGCGCCGCAGCAGCATCCACTAGCGGCGCACGGCCTGCGGATCGCGAATATGGGCGCGCAGGAAAAGCGCCAGCGCGCCTACCTCGCACACCGCTGCGGCCAGGAAGGCCGCGCCTGGGAAATAGACCGGCGCCGATGGCCCGGTGAAAGCCGAAAACAACCCCGTCATGATCAACGGCGAAAAGATCGCCGTCAGGCTCATGATGCTGGCGATGCCACCCTGCAATTCGCCTTGCTCGTTGGCGGGCACCATGTGGGACATGATGGCATTCAGCGCCGGGTTGCCCACGCCGCCCAATGCGAACAGCAGCAGGAAGCCGTAAAAGACACTGACCGTGCTGGCAAAGGCAAAGCCCGTAAAGGCGATCGCCGCCATGGTGCAACCCAGGATGACGGCACGCCGTTCGCCCAGGCGCGGCACAAGGATGCGCGGTCCCACGGCAAAGGAAAAGGCGGTGAGGATGCCCACCACCACCAGCGAGATCGCCACATCCCCCGGGCCCCAACCGAATTTCAGCATGGTGGCATAGGTCCATGTGGCGGGCATGGCGTCATGCGCCAGCCGCAGCATCGCCATCACCCCGAAAAGTCCGGCCAGTGCCGGATAATGGCCCAGCGCCTTCAGGGCCCCCAGCGGGTTGGCGCGTCGCCAGTCAAATGCGCGGCGGCGCTCGGGCGGCAGCGACTCTTTCAGGACGAAGAAGCCGAACAGCGCATTCAGCGCCGCCAGCGCACCGGCCACGAAGAAGGGCGCCCGCACACCGTAATGCTCGCCGATAAAGCCGCCCAGCGCCGGTCCCAGGATGAAGCCCAGGCCGAAGGCCGCGCCGACCAATCCGAAATTGGCGGCGCGTTTTTCCGGGGAGGAGACGTCCGCGATATAGGCGTTGGCGGTGGTATAGGCCGCCCCCGCCATGCCCGACAGCGCCCGGCCGATGAAAAGCCAGGCGATGGTCGGGGCCAACCCGGTCAGCACATAGTCGAAGGACAGCATCGCCAGCGACAGGATCAGGACGGGCCGGCGCCCGAAGCGGTCGGACAGCGCCCCGATGACCGGTGCGAACAGGAACTGCATCAGGGCGTAAAGAAAGAACAGCCAGCCTGCCCAGCGTGCCGCGCCCGACAGGTCCGTGCCGGTCAGCTCGGTGATAAGGCCGGGCGCCACCGGAATGATCAGGCCCAGCCCGATCGTGTCCAGCAGCATCGTGAAAAATATGAAAGCCAGGGCGCTTTTGCTGGTCACGGACGGCTATGCCTGTTCCTGCGCGGGCCGGTGACCAGGAATCCGGGCGGCGGCAGTTTCATAGGGCTTTTTGCCGCGCCCGGTGGGGGGCTTTTTTAAGGATTGGGGTTGCGACATGGCGGCGGCACGCTAAAGAAAGCCGCAATCAGCGGCAAGGTTCGGGCTTAACACCGACGGCGCGGACATAAAGCCGTCCCAGGGAGCAGGAATGTCCATTACCGACCAGCCGCAGGCCCCCAAAAAGCCTGGTCTGATTCGCCGGGTCTATGACTGGATGATGCGCAACGCCACAGGGCCCCGGGCCTGGTGGACGCTGGGTATCCTGACCTTTGCCGAAGCCTCGGTTTTCCCCATCCCCACCGACATCATGCTCATTCCCATGGCGCTCGCCGACCGCAAGCGCGCCTGGCTGATGGGGGTGATGTGCACCATCGCTTCCGTTCTTGGCGGCGCGGTCGGGTATTTCATCGGCGCCTTCCTGTTTGAATCGCTGGGGGCCTGGCTGGTCGCGATCTACCAGATGGGCGATGACCTGGTGCAGTTCCAGCAATGGTATGACCATTATGGCGCCTGGGTGATCATCGGAAAGGGCTTCACGCCCATCCCCTACAAGCTGGTGACCATCGCATCCGGTTTCGCCCAATATGATTTCTGGATGTTCATGCTCCTGTCGGCGATCACGCGCGGCGGCCGTTTCATGCTGCTGTCGGGATTGATTGTGTGGAAGGGCGAAGTGGCGCGCGACTTCATCGAGAAGCGCCTGGAAGTGACGCTGTTCGCGTTCATCATCTTCATCGGCGGCGGTTTCGTCGCGGCAAAGTACCTGTTCTGACCCAAACGAAAACGGCCGGGCTTCCCGCCCGGCCGCTGCCGTCAGATCATCCCTGCGGCAGGAAATTCAATCCTGCTCCAGTTCCGAGGAAAGCTTGTAATCATCGGGCGCGGGCGCCCCTTCGTCGGCGGTGTCGTTCATCGGGGGCGCCGTGGTTTCCGCCACGCTCTTCAGCGTCGCACCCTTGCGGGCATTGCGCTTGTTGGCCCGTTCCAGCTTGGCGGCGGCGCGGCTGACCGCCAGGTCAAGCTCGAGCTGCGAGGTCAGCCCCAGCGTCACCGGGTCCACCGCCTTGATGTTGACCGCATTCCAGTGCGAGCGCTCGCGAATTTTCTGGATCGTCGCCTTGGTCGTGCCGATCAGCTTGATGATGTCGGCATCGGGCATTTCGGGATGGTTCTTGATGATCCAGTACACGGCATCCGGCTTGTCCTGGCGCTTGGATACCGGGGTATAGCGCGGCGCGCGCTTCTGCTTGACGCCCGGCATCTTGTGCTTGGGCGGCGCCATCTTCAGGCGCTTGCGCGGATCTTTCTCCGCGTCGGCGATCTGCTCGCGCGTGAGCTGGCCCGACGCCACCGGGTCCATGCCCTTGATGCCCTTGGCGACGTCTTCGTCGGCAATGCCTTTGACTTCCAGCGGATGCAGGCCGCAGAAGTCGGCAATCTGCTCAAAGGACAGACCGGTATTGTCCACCAGCCATACGGCGGTGGCCTTGGGCATCAGGGGCTTGTTGTCGGCAGCCATGGTAATTCTCTCCCGTTGAGCGGGAGCGCCTTCTGGGTGCCCACCGCCCCTCGTCAGGTCAATCCTTTCGAGGAAGGTGCGTCTTGTAGCCAAAATCCCCTCACGGGGAAAGGAAAAAGCCTTTTCCGGTAAAAATGGCGGTTTTCCTGGCCGGACGCAGCCCGGGGTGCGCTTTGGCCGCCGTTCTTTTCGCTATCGCGCATCGCCGCCGGACGTGCTGCTCAACGCGATGGCGCCCAATGTCCCCCGTGACTCCGTGCTTTGACCGCTGAAGCGCCGCGGCGTTAGCATCGGATGATTTTGAACCGGTGCCCTGATGGCGATGGAACCCGAAGAACCCCGCAAGAAGCTTCCTGGCATCGTGCTGGGCGAGGATATCTCGGCCCTCTCCGCGCATGAGCTGGAGGCCCGCATCATCCGGCTGGAAGACGAGGTTGCGCGCTGCAAGTCAGCCATCGCCGCGCGCCACGCCACGAAATCGGCGGCGGAAAGTTTTTTCAAACGTTGAGTGGCAACGTTCATTGTTAATATGCACAACAGGTCTGTTGCGAAGAGGTTACCGGCGTGCTTTTCCGCACCGTTCTTGAGCCTCTTTACCAAGCAAGATGCTTTTCCCCGTAAGCCTGCGCTGCTAGCGTGCCGGCACGACAAGGGGACTGGACATGCAGCAGCAGGATGGCGAGACGCTGAACGGCCTGACGGCGGAGGATTTCGTCGCCTCGGCGCTGTTCGACCGCACCTTCGATGAAGGCATGGCCCTGGTCGAGGAGACAGCCCGCTATCTTGACGGGCGCGGCCGCGAGGAAGCGCGCGCCCTGCCGCGCAAGGCCTCCATGCTTTATGCCGGCGAAAGCATGCGCGTCACCACGCGCCTGATGCAGGCTGCAAGCTGGCTCCTGGTGCAGCGCGCGGTGCGTGACGGCGACATGGATGCCGATGCCGCGCTGGCCGATCGTTACCGCCTGGGCTCGAAAGAGATATGCCTGGGCGCCTGCGCGGAAAGCACCGATATGCTGCCTTCGGCTTTGCGCGATCTTCTGGTGCGCAGCGACAGCCTGTATCGCCGGATTGCCCGGCTGGACGATATCCTGTTCGGCGAGGGCGGCACGGTCACGTCTGGCGCGCGCGAACACCAGAACCGTCTGGCCCAGGCCTTCGGCGCCGAATAGGCGTCCATTCCATCACAATGAAAAAGGCCGGATCGCAGGATCCGGCCTTTTTCATGTGCGTGCCGCAGAGGTCTTAGGACTTCACGAAGCCCGCGAACTTCTTGTTGAAGCGGGTCAGGCGACCGCCGCGGTCCATCAGTTGCTGCTGGCCGCCGGTCCAGGCGGGGTGCGTGGTCGGATCGATGTCCAGGGTGATCTTCTGGCCGGCCGTGCCATAGGTGGTGCGCGTCTTGTAGGTGGTGCCGTCGTTCAGTTGAACTTCGACAAAGTGATAGGCGGGGTGGATGCCCTTTTTCATGTGCGCGTACCTTTCCATTCGCAGGCCGCCCATTTCCCCCCTGCGCGACAGCGCAAGATAAAGAATGGGTCCCGTAAGGGGGCGGCTTATAGGCGACGGGGCAGGGCGGGGCAAGGTTTCTTCCGCCCCAGGCTCCCTATATACAGCCCTCAAGCCGTTACCTCCTGCCCGGAAAGACCTGTTTTGGCCCGCGAAGAGAGCGATTTTTCGAGGGAAACCGCACGGGTCGCGGCGGGCCGGGCCAAGGGCCGGTCCCTGGCGCCCCTGCGGGGCATCCTGCCGTTCCTGCGTCCCTATCGGGGCCGGATCATCGTCGCCGGGCTGGCCCTGGTCGCGGCGGCCACGGCCACCC
>JAEZBK010000219.1 GCA_023427355.1 Pseudomonadota bacterium | reverse complement strand
GTCCCAGCCATCGCACACGAATGAGCCTAGGTAGCGGCACTGTCCCTTAGCCTTGAGCGTCTCGAACAGTAGGAGATCCTTACCATTTTCGATATGGTCACGAATGGCTTTGTTGCCGCGTATGAACGTCATGTCGCCGGTTTGGCCTTCGCCCGTGTAATCGAAGGCACCATCTGGCCGCATTCCGTCCTGGTAGCCATAGGCATTGCCCTGCTTTCCAGTGAATAGAAATACAAAAGGCCCGTCGGGCGTCGCTATTCCACCCTGCTGTTGTCCGCCATACCTGGCGTGAATATCGGCGCGGCGGTTGTAGGTGCGTCCCCTTTCAAAGCCCTGTGTTGGGAATGGGTCTCGAATTCTTTCGACTTTGAAATCTAGTCGCTCTAGGGCACGGCTGACCGCCAGTTCGCCTCCGCTGAAGTCTTTGCTCCGCAATGGCTTGCCATCTGCGGAGACGTGCTTGTAAGCGGCGCCGATAATTGCTTTTGAATCGTAGTATTTTCCGCCGACAACTAGAAAATACTCTTTGGCTTTGCCGAAGCCGTATTTTTTGAGGAAGGGTCCGCGCGTCAGGCGATTGAATTCAGCGACGGCTCGCTTTACCGCGTCAGAAGTAATTTCCATCAGAAACGCTGGTGTTTTTGCGTCTTTCCCGGCAGCCATTTTCGTCCCTCGCCCGAGGCTAGTATGAAAACACCGAGCGTGGGTGTCTATGGCGTACTTGATGGGCTTTAGCCCGGAGGTGGCGGTGCCTTGGGAGGCTTTAGCTGTTCGCTGGCAGGCCCTCGAGAAACCTAAGCGATTGGGTAGGGTCGATCCGATCAGCCTGGGCCAGTGCCCAATCTGCCCAGCGGTCTAAACCATCTTTGGGTGCTGATAGCTCGCTAACACAGCCACGTATTTCCGAAACATACGCCCTTATCGCCTGCGCTTTCTGCAAATCGGCCGCCTGCTTCAGCAGTGAGTCAACGGCCTCCTTCTGCTGGCGCTCTCGGGCTTTCTGAGCTTCGCGCGCTTGTGCAGCTCTTTCTTCCTCTAATCGTTTTGCAATGCCTGCTTTTCGCTCGATGATCCACGCCCGATGACTGACGGCTCGCGCCCGATGCGCTTTCTCAGCTTCGAACATGATGGTGGTTACAATCTCGCGTAGCCGCGTCTCTAGCTTAGCATCGGCGCTGTCTTCCCAGAACTGGATGGGCGCTTCTTCGGAATAGTGATGGCCAAGGGCGATGCGGAGCTTCCCATCCTTTTCTGAGGGTACCTGATGGCGTTGCCGTCCCGTGGTCGGGGGGGCGAGCGTGAAGTAGACCTGCTGTACCCCCACCGTCACGCAGATCGATCTCGAGTGCGCATCGTGCTGCTGCCACTTGGAGGTCGACATACTGGCTTTGCAGCCTGCGGCGTAGAAGGCCAAGAAAAGCGAGTTGAGCAGCAGTAGGCGGCGGCGCTCTATCCCGCTGTCGTATAGGGGCTTTTGGAAGCCCCATTCGTCAGCCTTACGCTCCTCGTCGTGGGCCAGCAGGCGGGCCACATCCCCGAACGCCTTGTTGAAGTTTCGGACGGCGGGGACTTTTCCGACCATCTTCTCGATCCGGGCGGCGACCGCTTCCAGCGGTTCATCGAACTCCTGTTCGGGCGGCCCGGGCATATCGAGGATTTCTTGGTCGCTATGGGACCGCCAGTAGTGGCGGCCGTCCCCGCCGATCTCGAAGCTATCTGCGCCGCCTGGGAAGCGCGGCGGCAGGGCGGGCCGAACAGGACGCAACCTTTCGGACTTACCCGCCCAATAGCCCCGAGGAGGGATGGGTATTTCAGCCCTCCGGCAGGTCTTGGCCAGCGCCACGTCGGAGACGCCCAGGGCGGCCGCCACGGTCCGGGTTGGCTGGCCCCAAACCAGGTCGTAGAGCTCTTGGCGTGTATACTGGCGCGGCATTGCGGGCCTCCTGGGAAGTTCGCCTCCCACGGTGGCCGTAAGCGCCGTAGCGGGCAATTCCGGAGGCGGGTACCCTGCGTCCCGCCCGGCGGAATTAGGAACCGTTTAGAACGGGATTAGGACGGTGAAGTGGTCTAATAAGGCTGCGAGGTCCCTTCCAGCCCTAGCCAGCAGCACCCGCTTCTTGAGGCGTAACTCTCCGTCGAGACAGCAAAAGGCGGGTAGAAGCGGACTACACTGGAAGTAGTGTTTAATCTACGAATCTGGGGGTCAGAGGTTCGAATCCTTTCGGGTGCGCCATTTTTTCTGAGTAAGCGAAGCGAACTTGGAAAAACCGAGCGCCACGGAGGACCGCAAAGCGGTCCGAGTGGGCGCCAGACCGCTTCGTTGCTTTGTCGCCTGGAAGATCAGGGTCGCCTGGAAAATCAGGTGCCATGGAGCGCGAACGCCCCATCGCCCAATCCCCGCCCATCCGCTACCGTCCGGCAACGGGTTCCATTCGCCACAAAAGCCCTGGGGAGAGACGCCATGAAAAAATGCCTCGCCATCCTCCTGTCCGCATCCTTCCCGCTTCTGGCGCCTGCGCCGCTTCTGGCCCAACCGCAGCTGCCGCCCCAGGCCCAGCGCACCGGCCTTGCCCCGACACCGGTTTATGAAGTGCATCGCGCCAAGGCGCCGCCGCGCATCGACGGCGTGCTCGACGACGCGGTGTGGGCTGCCGCCAAGA
This sequence comes from Pseudomonadota bacterium, assembly GCA_023427355.1. GTDB lineage: Bacteria > Pseudomonadota > Alphaproteobacteria > Micropepsales > Micropepsaceae > Rhizomicrobium. The sequence goes on along the minus strand of JAEZBK010000219.1, from coordinate 4,871 downwards.
CCGTGACCTTTGTCTTTCCATGGGAGAACCAGACCGGCGCGAAACAGACCACCACCGCCCGCCTGGCATGGGACGACGAGAATCTCTATGTCGCCTATGATTGTGCCGACACCGACATCACCGCAGTGTTCACCGCGCATGATGATCCCACCTATCGCGATGACGCGGTCGAAATCTTCATCGCGCCGCCTGGGGTGAAGAACCTGTATGTGGGGCTGGAGATGAATGCCCGCGCGGTCCTGTATGACTATCTCTATCCCTTTCCCCAGCGTCTGATGAAGAATTACAACCTGCCGGGCGTGCGGCTGGCCACGTCCATCAACGGTACGCTCAATGTCAGGGGCGACCAGGACAAGGGCTGGAGCCTGGAAGTGGCGATTCCCTGGCGCGCCTTTGCCGATCTGGCGGACAATCCGGTTCCCAAGGTCGGCGACCGCTGGATCGCGAACATGAATCGCTGGGACGGTACCCCGCCCAATCGCCGTCTCTCGCAATGGTCGGATTCGGGGATGGTGCGGGCCGACCCGCATTATCCCGACCGTTTCGGCCATCTGGTGTTTGCGGAATAGACCGCAGGTTCAGCCGCGAATGATTCCGCGCCAGGGCGGGTTCACCTGCGGCGGCTGCACCGCATGGAATACCATCACGGGACGCTGTGCCCCGCTGATCGCCAGCGACAGAAGCCGCGCGGTCTTTTCCCCATCCTTGCCGAAGAATCCGTCCAGCAGCGCCGCGCGCATGGCCCTCAGCCATACCAGGTCCGACAGGCTGCGCTGGCCGTCCGACAGGCGGTCGGCGATGTCATGCAGGTGCGCGGCGTGGCGCGAATGCGCGAAGGGCAGGCGCTGCGCGGCGACACGCACCAGTTCCGCCGCGCCCGGCGCGCTGTTGGGCTGCGTCTCGAACAGTTCGGTGAACAGCCGCTTCACCTTGATCAGGAGCATGTTCACCAGTTCGGCATGGCTCTGCTTGGCGTCGCGATTGTAGATCTGCGTCGCCTTGTCCAGTGCGGCTTCCGCCATCCGCAGTTCTTCCGTCAGCAGCAGAACCGGATCAATGGCCATCGGGAACCTCGCTTGGTGAATCGCCCCTGTCCGACGCTATGCAGCGCGCCCGCCTGCGTACAATCACAAATGCCTGTCACACCGGCTTACGCACAGTTACCGCGGGCAAGTTGAATCGAAGTTGAATCAAACACCGCGCAGGCGCGCAATGATTCAGGGCGTGGCGGGCTGTGGCACCAGCGGGAACCAGGATTCGGACTGGCTCCGCGACGGCGTCGTGGCGGCCAGTTCGGTCTGGTACTGGGTGGCGCCGAAGATGCCGTTCATGGTCACCCCGTCATCGGAAAGCGGCATGATGATGCGTTCGCCATAGCCATGGCGTTCGGCCTGGTGGAAAACCGCGCCATCGCTGCGATAGAGCGCAGCGTCCATCACCACCTTGCGGAATCGTGCGCCCAGATAATCCGCATCCACCTGCGGCTTGAGGTCGGTTAACGCAACACCGCGCAGGTCGCGCCCGAAGATCTGGTTGATGACATCCCCCGCCAGCCGCCCGGTGAAGGTGCCGGTGGCAGCGTCATAGGTATAGGACCAGACGATGGGCAGCTGCCGCACGATCGCGGCGGGGCGGATGTCTTTCCACGCCGGAACGGTGCGGCCGCAACGCACACTGTCCCAATGCATGGCGACCTGGCGCAGGTCATAAGACGCAATGCTGGCATGAAAGGTTGCGAAAGACATGATCCCCCCGAATCTTGCTACGCAACGCAGTGGGATGCTGGGTATCGTACGTTGTTGGTGCGCGCAACCGCGCGACAGACGCATTGTCTCGTGAAAGCGTTTTCAAGGATGGCTTTGATCAGAACTTGCCCAAAATCGCCGTGCGCAGGCGCGCATCGTTGCGGAAGGCTGCGGGGAAGATCGCGTCATTGTCCAATGCCGTACCGAGATCCGCGCCGGCACTTGCCCACCGCGTAAACCAATCGGCGTGTGGATCGCGTGGGCGATCCGGCTTCGCCATCAGCATCAACCATGCGCGCACAATGCCTGCCATCGCGGCGATGGGCATGCCGCGTCCTGCATTGTGCAGCAGCATTGGGAAAAGCCGTTGCGGCAGCTTGAGCGAGCCGTCTTCGGCGATCTGGCCCAGGCGGTGGTCAACCATCGGATTCTCGAAGCGCGCCACCACGGTTTTCCAGTAGGCGGCGACGTCCAGCGGGTGAAGCGCTGGCGCAATCTCCTGCGCGATCAGGACATCGAGATGATTGCGCAGGTCGCTATCGGCGATGGCCTGTCGCACGAAGACATGCCCGCGCGGGATTCCCAGATAGGCCAGCGCCGAATGGGCGGTGTTCAGCACATGCAGCTTGATGCGCTGGTACGCGTCCACGTCTTCGACAATCTGCGCGCCCACCTCGCCCCAGGGTGGCAACGGTCCGGCGAATTTGTCCTGGATGACCCATTGCGCGAAGGGCTCGCGCTGCACGCTGGCGGCGTCTTGCAGGCCCAGCGCCGTGGCGACGCGGGCGCGGTGCGCATCGCTGGCGGCGGGGACGATGCAATCCACCAGCGTCAGCGGAAAGGCGGTGTTGGCCTCCAGCCATGCATCCAGTTGCGGAAAGACACGCGCGGCGAAGGTGCGCACCGCGCCCTCCAGCCTGGCGCCATTGGACTGAAGGTTGTCGCAGGAGATGATGGTAACGGGGCCGCTGCCGGCCTTGCGCCGCAGTTCCAGTCCCAGCGCCAGCCAGCCCATGGCGGAGCGCGGAGCCTGTGGTGCGGCGAGATCGGCTGCGATATCGGGATGCGCAAGATCCAGATCGCCGCGTCCATCCAGGCAGTAGCCTTTCTCGGACAGGGTCAGGGTCACGGCATGGATGGCGGGCGCCGCCAGCGCGGCACGCAGCGCCTGCGCATCACGCGGCGCGAACAGCGCGGCCTTCATCACGCCCATCACGCGATGGCTGGCGGCGGCGCCCAATGTCTCGACGGTATAGAGGCAATCCTGCGCCGCCAGCGCATCGGGCACGTCTGGCCGCTGCAGCGAGGCGCCGATGATCCCCCAATTTCCTCCGGCCTTGCGAATGGCGTCTTCGGTGAACACCGCCTGGTGGGCACGGTGAAAGGCGCCGATTCCCAGATGCAGGATGCCGGGCTTGAGCGCCGCGCGGTCATAGTCCGGGTGGCGCACCTCGGCGGGCAGCGCGGCCAATGCCGCATCCGACAGCCGCATCACAATTTGTAGACCGTCTTGGGCAGGGTATAGGCCAGGTCGCGCGCCACTTCTGCCGCCTCGTCCTGTTCGATGCGCCCCTGACACACCAGTTCCGCCAGATAGGCGCAGTCCACGCGCCGCGCCAGGTCATGCCGCGCGGGGATCGAGAAGAAGGCGCGCGTGTCATCGTTGAACCCGGCCGTATTGTAGAAGCCGGCGCTTTCGGTCACCTGACGGCGGAAGCGCATCATGCCTTCGGGAGAATCGTGGAACCACCAGGCGGGCCCCAGCTTCAGGCAGGGATAATGTCCCGCTAGCGGCGCCAGTTCGCGGGCATAGGTCGTCTCGTCCAGCGTGAACAGCAGCAGCGTGAAGTCGTTGCGGTTGCCGAATTTGTCCAGCAGCGGCTTCAATTGCGCCAGGAAGCCGCCGGTGTTGGGCATGTCGCCGCCGACATTGCGCCCGAAGCGGCGGAACAGCTCCGCATTGTGGTTGCGGAAACATCCCGAGTGAATCTGCATCACCATCCCGTCTGCGATGGACATGCGCGCCATCTCGGTCAGGATCTGGGCGCGGAACAGCTCGGCATCCCTGGGCGCGAAGACGCCGCCGCGCACCCTGGCGAACAGCGTCTCGCAATCGGCCGGCGACAGATCGGCGGTTTGGGCCGTGGCCGGACCGTGATCGGTCGCGGTGGCGCCATGTGCGCGGAAAAAGGCGCGCCGGTTTTCCAGCGCACGCAGGTAACCCTTCCAGGTGCCGACATCCTCGCCTGTGATCTCGCCCAGGCGGGGCAGGCTGGTGGCGAAGGCCTCATGGTCGGGGTCTGTCACCTCGTCGGGCCGGAAGGTGGTGATGACGCGGCCATCCCAGCCTGATTCCCGTATGGCCTTATGCTCGGACAGCGGATCGAGTGCGCCTTCGGTCGTGGCGATCACTTCGATGTTGAAACGCGCGAACAGGGCGCGCGGCCGGAAATCGGCCTGCGCCAGTTTTGCGCCGATGGTGTCGAAATAATGATCCGCTGTTTCTGGCGTCAGGCGCTGGTCCAGCCCAAAGACGGTGGCGAAGGTGTGGTTCAGCCATATCTGCGAGGGCGTACCGCGAAAGACGTGGTAATGCGCCGCAAAGGTGCGCCAGATCTTGCGCCGGTCGGTTTCGAAGGCGCCGCCGTCCAGGGGGCGCAGGCCCAGAGACTCCAGCGCGATGCCATGGCTGTAGAGCATGCGCAGCAGGTAATGGTCGGGCGCCAGCAGCAGCGAAACCGCATCCTCGAAGGCCTCGTCGCGGGAGAACCAGGCCGGGTCGGTGTGCCCATGCGGGCTGACGATGGGCAGATGCTCGATGCCACTGAACAGTTCCGCCGCGACATGGCGCTGCGCCGGGTCGGACGGGAAATAGCGGTTGGGATCCAGGCGAAGCGGCATGGCTTATCTTTCGGGCAACTGTGCCGGAGCATAGCGCGGCGTGATCAGATGCACGACCAGCAGGGCGCACAGATAGGCCACCGACGCAAAGAGGAAGATGGGCGTATAGCTGCCCAGCGTTTCCAGCACCCAACCGGCATATTTGGCCATTGCCATGCCGCCCAGGGCCCCCGCCAGCCCGCCCAGGCCCCCCCCCGAACCCACGGCCCAGCGCGGAAAGCCGTC